>JAGCDY010000066.1 GCA_017650925.1 bacterium | reverse complement strand
GTCTCCCCAGCATAGGAAGAGAAAATGGGGGAAGCAGTCCTGCTCCTGCTCGGTGTCGATAATGACGTCCAGATCATCGTAGGTGACGTTACCGAACTGCAGAGACAGAAGCTTGCGGTTACCCGGGCAGGAGTTCAGGACGTAACTGACAGGGACCCACGTGCCGATCGGGCAGGTGTTGGTGACTTCAAAACTGAGATCGGCGCCCTTGATGTAGAACTGATCTTCCCCACGCTTATGAAACTGCAGTTCTCCCATGCCTTCGTCGGGGTGGGAGTTTAGGGAGATGTGTGAGTTGATTTTGGCGAAATTCACCATGAAGGAAACTTTGAAGTTCTTGGTGAGGGAATGGTCGTAGCTGTCCGGTATCACGGTCCAGGTGCCGATGAGCCTGTCGGTGGAGTAGTAGCGCAAGGATCGCCCGCCTCCGCCGTAGCCTCCTTCCACTACGTCCATGTAGTTCTCCTCGTTGGGAGTGCCGTAAAATAAAAGCCACTCCTCCGGATAATTCTGGTAGATCGGCCCCAGATCCATGTCGTTGAAATTGGTCTGGTACAGCACAGTGTCCGCCAGGGCGGAGCCGCCCAAAATAAAGAGCGCGGCGAAAACGAGCAGTTTCTTCATAGCAAACTCCTTGCTTGATTATATATTAAGTTTACTAGAAAGGTACAATATTTGCAAAAAAAAGGCTTCCCTCGCGGGAAGCCTTTTTTTGCTGAACCTTAAAGGAGCTTATCTCTGCTTTCTCGCGAAGGCAAGGGCAAGCAGCGCAAGCAAGCCAATGACAGCCGGCTCAGGTATCGCGTTGTGCGGCACCAGAGCCACGTTGATGTCCTTTACGAAGATATTGGCGTTGTCGCGGTAAGACCAGAACTTGATGGTCGGCATGGCTTCGTTGTTAAGAACGCTTTCGCTGATGCCGTTGGGGTAATCGAGGATCTGGTCGGAGCCTTCCAGGTGATACTCGTTCTCACCGAAGGTGAAAGCGTAGAAGCGCTTGTACATGAAGTCCACGAGCTGGCAGTTGAAGCGGGTGTAGTAGGTGAACCACTGGTTGTTGGGAACAGGCACCGAGGACTCGATGTTTTCCTTCCACCAGTTGGTGTTCTGGATGTCCGGCAGATCGGGGAAGACGTTCATGCTTCCGCCTTCCTGGTCGAGGTAGAAGTAGAGCTCGTTCTGGCGGTGGCTGTTGTCCTGGCTGACAAAGAAGGCCGCGTAGGGATGCTCGTATTCTTCTTCCGGCAGATCGACGTAGGTGTCGGGGATGTAGATCTTCATGCCCACCACGATGTCGAAATTTTCGGCCGCTTCCGCGGGAGCGTTGACGTTAAGGATATAGCCGCAGTACTTGCTCCAGTCGTTGGCGTTGATGAACTGCGCGCACTTTACGCTCTTGTTCAGGGGATCCTGCACGACGGCGGCGCAGTTGTGCATGGTCACGCGGTCGAAGCAGGAATCCTGTTCGCTGAGTTCGTTGATAACTTCCGTCTCGGTGACCTCGGAGTATTCGAGGCTGTTGAAGTCGGAGGAGTAGAGGACGTATCCCTCTTCCTCGCTGCCGGCCTGCACGCCGACGGTCAGTTCTTCCACCTGGCCTTCGCTGGTGGTGAATTTCACTTTGGCGCGGTGGAAGCCGTAGCCCAGTTTGCCTCTGTTGACGTTGACGTCGATGGTGGTGGAGCTATCGACCTCGCCGCTCAAGGAGCTCAGGGTAAGCCAGGAGGCGCCCTGGGTCACTTCGGCGGTGTACTCGAAGGCGCGGCCGCCGGCGTTGAGGATCGTCAGCTTGGTGCCGTCCTCATTGTAGGGGATGGGGTTGGCGGCCATTCTGAGTTCCATGACGCCGGGCTTGGAGGTGTCCTTGGGCTCCATGCCGATCTGGATGTCGTCCACATAGATGGGCTGATGATCGCCGTTGCCGAAGATGTAGAAGCGGAACTCGTTGAAGTAGTCGTAGTCGCCTCTGGAGCCTGTGATGGGCTCGCTGCATTCCACTGTGGTCTCGCCAAAAGTCATGGAGAGCAAGCGGCAGTTCAGAGGATCGGCGTTGTAGGTGTAGCCGAAGTCAAACCATTCGCCGACCGGCACGGTCACGCCTTCTAAGGGGTTGTTGTCGCAGTTGGAGCACCCGACCTTGATCCTGCCGCTGTCGTTGACGGAGACGCCGTATTCGCCTATGTAGTGGCCGAGGTCGTTGCCGGTGATGAAGTAGGGGCCCGTGGCGCCGGGAGGCAGCATCAGCTTCATTCTGCAGACGTAGTTGTTTTTGGCGGAGGAGCCTTGCGGGGCCTTGCAGATGATGTGCAGATTCTGGTTGTCTCCGATGACTTCCAGGCAGGAGCCGCCGGTGGTGGGCTCGACCACCACGGTGGCGGTGGCGCCGCCGATCCAGGCGGGATCCTCATCCTTGATGTTGCCGAGCGCCATGCCGTCGAAGTCGCTGTAATAGAACGTGGCGCCGGTCTCATCAGATGACTGCACGAAGAAGTTGACGACCTTTTCGGAGCCCGCGCCGGTCACGGTCACCGGGCCGAAGCCGTAGGTGTTGCCGAG
>JAGCDY010000065.1 GCA_017650925.1 bacterium | reverse complement strand
GCGCGCAGAGTCTGCTGCACGAACCTAGTCTACACGAAGTCCATAGAACTCAGTGGCGGCGACGGCGAGGTGGGATTGTCCAACAATTCCTTCTGCTTCTATAAGATCCACGTGCTTTTCCCGGACGGCAGGATAACCTTGATCGAGAGAGATACCCACGACGGCAAACATTTCGAATCCGTCCAGCCGGAGATCTACGGCTTCCCGAGCGCCAAGCCGACGCACATCGGCGGCGGCATCAGGGCGAGAAGCTACGGCGTCAACGACCGCGACGGCTACATCGACAACCTCAAGGTCAGCTACGAGGTCATCAGCAATCCCAAGATGAGCGTCTACGGCCAGACCAAGGTCCTCATGAACGACAAGGATCCCGTTCTGACCGTCAGCAACATCGGCACGGGATCATTCGTGGCCAGTGTGGAAGTGTTGGAAGGCAGCGGATATTTCTCCTTCGCCGAGGATACGGAGAAGATCGGTTCCTTCAACGTGGAAGTGAAGAAGGCCGCGGAACTGCACACCGTCATCGACAGGGAAACTCTGGGCGTGGCGTTCGGCCGGGCGAAAGTTAAGATCACCGGCGCCGGCAGCGAAGAGATCGTGACCTATTACATCCAGTCCGGCAGCCCCGAGGAAGGGTACATGCTCTACGCCTCCGACTTCGAGGATGTGGTTCTCGGTCCTGTGATCGAGGTGGATCCCAACTGGGTGGCAAGCGGCACCATCGCGGGCTGCGAAGTGGTCCAGGATCCCGAGGCCGGCCAGTGCCTGAAAATCGAGACCGCGAAGGGCCTGCACCTGAACTGCAACATGCCGGAAGGCCTCTCCGACAAGTACGACGTAAGAGTCAGCATGAAAGCCTGCATGCCGAATTATTCCACTTTGAGCCAGGTGGCCTTCGGCACCGACCTCAGTCACAGACAGGGCGAGTATTCCCTGAGGCCCAAAGCTGAAGGCATCGTATCCTTCACGTGCGACAACTGCGTCAACACCGGCGCCGTCACGAACCAGGCCTCCACAGACGAGTGGTTTGACTTTTCCTACACCTACAATTCCCAGGTGGAGAACAGAATATGCCGCGGCGCGACTTTCGACGGCTGCGAGTACGAGCTTAACATGCCCATCGATCTGGGCGGCGCCAGCGGCAGCGACAAGGATTTCTTCAACCAGTTCAGGGTCTATGCCTTCACATCCGACACGCTGTTCTTCCTGGACGACATCGAGATCGCGCTGGTTCCCAGGGCCCAGGGCAAGCCGCCCGTGATGAGCGTGAGGTCCGATTACGACCCGGTGCCCTACAACGTGAACACGATCCCCATCAAGATCTTCAACATCGGCGGCGGTTCCTTCGATTACAAAGTCACTATCGTGGAAGGCGCGAACTGCGTCAGGCTCTCGAAGGCCCAGGGGACGGTGGATGCCGAAGACAGCATCAGCGCCATCGTCAGAAGAAGCAACATCGGCTTCGGCTTCCATACCGCCACGCTGCGCTTCACCTCCACCACGGAGGGCGTGGAGCCCTTCGACCTGAAACTGCATATCCAGGCCGGAAACAACGACGAGGGCTACATGCTCTATGAAAGCGATTTCGATTCTCTCGAACTGACGAAAGACACGGCCACCGGACTTGTGAACGAACTCAGCGAGCAGGATAGCTGCTGGCTCATTACCAATTCCAAGAATCGCATCGACGTGGTCAAGGATCCGGAGAACGAGGAGAACCAGTGCCTCAAGCTGATGGACCTCAACCACAGCAGCTCCGGCTACCATCTGGCCCTGAACGTGCCGGCCGAGGCGGCGGAAGATTTCGACGTGGTGTACGCCATGCGCCTCCGCATCCCTGACGATTACATCGACGACGAGGAACTGGGCTCGGCCCTGTTCTGCGTCTCGCAGGAGAATTCCAGCCGCAAGTGCGAAGCAAAGCTCTACCTCAACGAGGAGACCACGGAACTGCCAGTTTATACTCATCTCGAGGATCTCCAGGATCAGGAATGGTGGGACAAGGAGAAGGAGACCGCCGAGCCCGTCGGGAACAACGAGTGGTTCAACTTCTACATGCGCTTCAACTGCAAGTTCGTGGATTACGATCACAAGGTGCTTTCCGCTTACAACTTCGGACCCAACGAATACAGTTTCGAAGGCGAGGAAGGCTACCTCACTTATCCCAACGGCGGCATAAAGGATGAAGTGCTGCAAAGAGAAGACCTCAGCAAGCTGAAACTCTACAGCTACAAGAAACAGGCCGGCATTCTGCTGGACGACCTGAAAGTCTACTTGGTGCCCAAGAGCGCCATTCCGGAGCCTGCTTTCTTTGGACTGCTTGCCATCGTCGCCGCGCTGGCGCTGAGGAAGAGGAGCTAGGGCAGGGCCCGCCCCATGGCACTTGACAATGGCGGGCTCTTTTTTGTACACTATGTCTAATAATGATTTCGTGGGCTTATAGCTCAGTTGGTTAGAGCGCGCGCTTGATAAGCGCGAGGTCGTTAGTTCAAGTCTAACTAGGCCCACCATAATTCAACCGGACAGAAAACCTTTTGTGGGGAATTAACTCAGCTGGTAGAGTGCCTGCTTTGCAAGCAGGATGTCACCGGTTCGAGTCCGGTATTCTCCACCAAGGGATCTCGCTCCGCCTTTGATCTGCGAAAGACAAAACAATTCATCCATACACGGAGAAAAAAACATGAAAAGAAACATGTTGATGGCCGTTCTGGTTCTCGCGGTAGCCGCGAGCAGCGTAACGGCTAGCTGGAAGGAAGAGAAATTCAACTCTGCCTCCGGTGATCAGGTCTACTATCATGTCTACACCAAAGTTGGTCAGGACTTCTTCACCATCATGAAGTCAGTGGGACCGTCCCGCGTGTACATCACTTTCCAGGGCGTTGGCTACGAGGATTTCAAAAATTCCGTCGTCAACTGGAAAGCGGGCACCAGACCCTCTCCTTCTGACTCCTCGCTCGCCGAGGGCGCCATGTCCGCCATCACGCTGACCGACGCCACGATCGGCAACGCCCAGAACGACATTACTTTCTCAGTATTTGTGGCCGACCGTTTTGCGATCCCCAAAGTCTCCGTGGTCGTCATGCCGAATCCGGCCAACAACGCCCACAGCGGCATTTCCCCGAACGTTACCGTGCAGGCTAACAACTGCGACATCGCCGGTGTGCGCGTGGTCTATTCTCCGCGCCCCGTTGACGCCAGCGGCTCCGCTCAGAAGCCCTCCGGCTTGGTGAACGTCCAGGCCGGCACCATCGATTCCAACATCGAAAACTTCCCCTCGCGCAGCTACGGCAACGTCGGAACCATCCATGTTTTCGGCGGCCTCTTCGGTGACTGCAACATCCGCGGCAACTGCGGCACGCTTCTTTCCGAAGCCCGCACCTGCACCATCAAGCCCGGCGGAACCAAGACCAAGGTCATCCAGGGCGGCTCCATCGGCGGCAAGCTGATCACCGTCGGCGGCAACCTCGGAACGATCGCTGCCCGTAACGGCCTCTTCGGCGCCGGCGGCGGCACTGCCAACAACCGCATCGTGACCGGTTACGCGGCGACCCCGAAACTCTACGGCCAGTCTGCCAACATCGGCAAGATCGTGGTCAAGCGCGGCTGGGACAAGCCCTGCGTGGTGGCCGGCAGCGAAGTGGGCGGCAACTACAGCTCCACGGCCCCGACCTACTACATCGGCAGCATCAAGCTTTTCCGCGTCAACAACAAGGGTGACGGCGATTACACCGGCCAGACCGGCGGCGTCTTCACCAGCGATCTTGCTCCCCGCGTTACCGGCAAGATGAAATCTTCCGTCTCCGGCAACACGATCTTCGTTCAGAGAAGAGGCAAATGCGACCTCTCCGATTTCGTGAAGTAAGGATAATGGAATGTCAGACCGTTGCCTCGCAATGTTAAGAGCGGGGCAACGGTTTTTTATAAAAGGATGTACTGAATGAAAGAAACGCTGAAGAAACTTGTCGAACTTCAAGGCATCGATAGCGAGAAGCTCGAGCTGAAGTATAAGAGACAAGAAGTGCTCGATAGCCTGGTGGCTGACAAGGAGGAATACAAGTCCTTGGAGCGCCGTGTGGCCGACGAGAAGCAGCGTCAGCAGAGCATCAGGGAAGAAGGCCAGCGCCTGACACGCGAGCAGGCTGTTTTGGAAGCCAGAGCCAACGAGCTCAGAAAGAGGCTCGACATCGTCAGGAACACCGCTGAAAGCCAGGCTGTCGGACGCGAGATCGTCGCGAACGAGAACAAACTGCAGGAGCATTTCGAGAAGGTCGACCGTCAGAATTCCGACCTTGAGGAAAGCTTGCAGAAACTGGCCCAGCTGCAGTCCCAGTTCTTCGCGAAAAGAGCGGAGCTGGCAGAGAAGCTTCCCGGCATCAAGGAGACCCTTTCCTCTATGGACGAGGAGATCGCCAAGGTAGACAAGAGGCGCAAGGCCCTCTGCTCCGGCATCCCCCAGGTCGTCATGAAACAGTACACCGACCTGATCAGAACCAGAGCTCCCTATATGGTAGTGGAAGTCCAGACCACGGGCGACGGCGACCACACCTGCTCCGGCTGCAACATCGGGTTGCCGCCCCAGGTGATAGGGGACATAATGAAAGGAGATCAGCTGGTCTGTTGCGAGAATTGCGGCCGGATCCTTTATCTGGCTGAAAAAGAAGAAAAATAAAAAGCGGCCGAGGCCGCTTTTTTTTACTTTAGATTTTTGGAGATTCGTCCGGCAGTCGCCCTCTTTATCGGGGGAGGAAAGTCCGGACTCCTGCATGCGAAACGCCGCGGGAAACCGCGGGACGCCACAAGCGGACGGATAGCGCCACAGAAAATAACCGCCGGGCAACCGGTAAGGGTGAAAAGGCGGTGTAAGAGACCACCGCCGGTCGCGGCAACGCACCGGGCACAGGCAAGCCCCGTTTGGAGCAAGATCGTATAGGGCGTGCGGAGGCAACTCCGGGAACGCATGTCTTCCCAGCCGCGCCGGGTAGATCGCGTCAGTTGAATGACTGCCTGCGTCGCAAGACGTAACAGAATCCGGCTTATGGGCGGATCTCCTCTTTTAATTCTATGCCGAATATCGTCAAAAAATTTTTCATCCTCCTCTTCGGAGCCGCGGCCGCCCTGGCGGCCAGCTACGATGAATTGGCTGGGGAAGCCTTCAATTCGGGTCTCTCCTGCGTCAGGAGCAACGATTTCCGCTCCGCGCTGCGCCATTTCAGGCAGGCTACCCAGTACGACGCCTCTTTTTCCGCCGCGTACCTCAACATAGGAGCCTGCCACGAGCGTTTGGGGGAATTCGACAAGGCGAAGCCCTTCTATGAAAAAGCCCTGAAGCTCGAGGGAGACAATGCCAGTTTCTCTTTTATTTATGCCGGCGCCCTGCTTCGCCACGGCATGATAGGGGAGGGCAAAAAGCACCTTGAGAACGCGGTGTACGCCGACCCCGGCAATCCTGATTATGTCTACGAGCTCGGTGTGACGTACCTCTGCCTGACCCAGAAGGTCGAAGCCGCCAGGTGTTTCAGGGCCGCCGTAGACGTTTCGACGAATTACAGCTCCGCCTGGTTCAGGCTCGGAGTTTTGGAACTGGAAGGCAAAAACACCAATGAGGCCCTGAGGCTTCTCGAGAAGGTCGAGCTCGACTGCGAGCTGGCGCCCCAGGCCTATCTTCTGAAGAGCCGGCTGAGAAAAAAGCTGGGCGATCTTCCGAAGGCCGAGAGCGACGTCAGGATGGCCCTGAAACTGTCCAGGGGCTACCAGGAGGCCTACCTTACCTTGGCGCAGATACTGCGCGAGGAAAAGAAGTACCGCGAGGCTTGCGAGCTCCTGGAAAGAGTGGAGCTGAAAGACAGCCGCAGCAACTGGGCTCTTCTGCTCGGCCGCCTCTACGAGGAGTGGGGTGACGAGCGTTTGGCCGCGGGCGAAAAAGAAACGGCCGAGACCCTCTACAGACAAGGTTTGCGCTTCCTTCCCGAGGACCCCTCTCTGCTCAAAAAAAGCGCGGCTCAAGGTGGCTTGAAATAAGGCCTATCCTTCGCTTTCCATCGCCCTTGACAATAAAAGTCGTTTCAAGTAGAATATTCTCAAGTTTTATACGGCGGATTTTAGTTTCTTTTCGCCGTGTATTCGTACGAACCCATCCCGGGCGACCGGGGTTAACTCAAAATGAAGGAAAACCGTGGCAGACAAAAAGGTTGTAAGTATTGACCTAGGTCGCGAAGTCGTGAAATTCGCGTTCGCGCAGGTCAGTAAGGGCAGCGTCAAGCTCACCGGATGTCAGAGCGTTACTCTCGAGATCGCCCATGACGCCGACGACAGCGCCTGGCGCGCCGCTGTTTTGGAAGTGCTCAAGCAGCAGAAGGCTGCTGGTTCTCTGGACAAAAAATCCGAAATATACGTTACTCTTCCGAGCGCTCAGGTCCTGACCAGGGCCCTGAAAGTTCCCACCGCGGAACTCCAGACCCAGGTCGTGGAGGAAGCCAAGAAGAATCTTCCTCTGCCCATCGAGGAAGCCGAGTGGAGCTACAACGTCGTCGGCGAAGCCGGTGACCAGAGCCACGTCTCCCTCCTGGCCGTGAAGAGTTCCGTCGTCGAAGATATCAACGCGATCTTTGAGGAAGCCGGTCTTTCTCTCGCCGGCGCCACGAGCGGCGCCCTTAACATCGCCGACCTTCTGATCGCCGAAGGCAAAGGCAGCGTGGAAACTCCCACGGCCGTCCTCTCTATCGGCGCTTCTTCCGCGAACCTCGTCATCGCCGAGGGGAAGAAGGTCTGGATGCGCGCTCTGCCCGTTTTCGGCTCCACCCTCGTTTCCGCCCTTACCGCCGGCGGCGCCTCTTTTGACGAAGCCCGCAAGACGCTTCTCGAGCAGGTCGACCTCGGCAACGCCGAGAGCGAAAGCACCAAGGCCGTCGGCCAGGCGCTCTCCCGTCTCGTTATGGAGATCACCCGTTCCATCGTGAACTACCGCACGAGCCTTTCTGGCGAGAAGCCGGCGAAGCTGCTCCTTACCGGCGGATATGCCAAGATCAAAGGCCTGGACGCCTATCTCCAGGATAAGCTCAAAACCGACACTGCCTACCTCGACGCTTTCGCGTCTTTCGAAGGCGAATCCGGCGATTCCTTCGCTTTCGCCGAGGCACTGGGCGCTCTCACGGCCATAGCCGGCACGAGCCCCTACAGCGTCAACCTCGTTCCCGCCAATCTGCAGTGGCAGCGTTCCTTCGACGGCAAGAAGCCGCTGATCATCGCCGCCGTCGCTCTGCTGGCCGTGCTCTTCGGAGCGCTCTTCATTCTCAACCAGGGCAAGATCAGCAAAGAGCAGGCTGAGGCCGAAAAGGCGCAGGAAACTCTCGAGACGGCCCAGAAGTACGACAAGGCCATCAAGCAGGTCCAGAAAAACATTCAGACCCAGCTGGCTGACAACGAAGTCTACGGCCGTCTGCTCTGGGAAAGGGACGCTTACGTTTACACGATCTCCCAGCTCGCCGCCAAGATGCCGACCAACATGTGGCTCTACGGCGTCAGAAGCTTCACTCTGGGCGACATCTCCGAAGAGAACGCCATGAGCAGCAACGCCAGCGACATTTTGGTCATCAACAACGAGGAGGATGCGAAGACTCTGGTCAGGATCGGCATCGACTGCGGTTACTACGGCAACTGGGCCGAGGCTATGCCCGAGATCCAGAAGCTTGTGGCCGACACCGTCGGCAACGCCGGTTTCAAAGTGGGCCGCGACCTCCCCTGGCTCAAGTACACCGAACTTCAGATGGTCGTCGATCTCGACTGGAACAACAACGGGAAAGACGACTTCTCCGAGTATAAAGAAAAATTCAGCGTCAAATCCGGCCGTTAACAGATGTCAAGGATAGAGCAATGAAATTTGACTTACAGAAAAACAAATTGTTCCTCATAACTCTGGGCATCGTCATTGTCATCGTCGTGGTGACAGTGGTGCTCTGGAAAGGATCGGTCAATAGACTGGACGAAGCCACGGCTGATTTCTCGACCGCCGACAGCGACTACGAGACGCTGTGCAAGACCTACAACGGCGCCCCCTGCGAAGCCCTGCAGAAAGCCTACGAGGCTGACCTCGAAGCCCTGAAAAAGCAGGCCGTCGATTTTGTCGAAGCGGTCAAGGCCGATGAGCTCGCCATCCTGGATCCCTCCAATTTCAAGATCGAGCTCAGGAAATACGACAATCAGATAAAGGAAGAGCGCGAAAAACGCAACATCAACATCTACCCCGGCGAGGGCTTCTCTGAATTTTTGGGCGACATGGTCGCCAAGGAAGCCGATATGCCGAAGCTTTCCGCGCAGTTCCAGATCGTGAAAGACGTTCTCGGAGTGCTTCTGGCCAACGACGTTCTGGAAGTCGTGTCCATCGAAAGGAACCAGGGCGAACAGACCGAAGAATATGAAGACGAAGAGGAATCTTTCGGAGGCGCCGCCGCCAGCAAGGCCGCTGAAACGGCCGCCAAATACGAAGGCATCCCCGTCAGCTTCCAGTTCGCCATCCGCCCGGACAAGATCTACAACGTTCTTGCCCAGCTCCGCGACAAGCCCTTCTTCTATATAGTAAGAAGCATAAGGACCGATCTTCAGCCCGAGCCCGTCGGCACGATCGAGGATCCTTCCGACATTCTGGAGCGCGTCACGGTCGACATGACCGTTGAAATGATAAAGATCAACAAGCCCGCTGAGGCCGCTAAATAAAAAGAGGATGACAGATAATGAAAGCTTTAAATGAGCATTGGGAAAAATTGCTTTTCGTAGTGGTCCTTCTTATCGTTTTGGCAGTGGTTGGCAAGGCCTTCACAAGCCAGAACGACACCGACAGCTTTGACGCCAAAGGCGAAGCTAAGGACGTCAAGGAAAGCGCTCTGGTCGGTATCCCGGGTTTGGTCGACATCGCCAAGACCCCGGCTCCCTCTCTGGAAAGGAACGTCTTCACGCACGACTGGCTGCAGAGAAGCACGGCCAACCAGGCCGCTCTGACCAGGAAGTGGGGGATAACCTGCGACGAGACAGGGCAGATGATAACTTATCGTCCCGATGCCGACGGCGACGGGATCCCCAATGAATGGGAACAGAGATACGGCCTGGATTGGACAAATCCCGCCGACGCTGAGGAAGACCCCGACAAGGACACCTTCACCAACCTGAAAGAATACCAGCTCTCCCAGGATCTGGGCGTTGAAGTGCTCCCCAAGGATTCCACCAGCCCCAACGTCCTGGCTCAGGATTGGCGCATCGGCAAGATCTATCATCCGGAACGCGAGCTCCAGCTCTCCCTCTTTACGAAGGGCTCCAGCTTCAACTTTACTTATAAAGGAAAGAGACTTCCGAAGAAGGTCGAGTTCGACGCCAAACAGTTCGAAGCGGAAGAAGGCAGGATCTTCTATATAGAGAAAGTTGAGGAGATCAACAAGGCCGACAAGAAAGGCGTTGAGAAATTCGACGATTACGAGATCACCATGAAAGACGGCGAGACCGGCGAGACCTTCACCTGCCGCAAAAAGACGAAAAGCCTTGAAAGTTTCGGCGTAGTGGAATTCGTCAACAAGGACGACGCCAACAAGAAAGTCGTCTGCAAAGTCGGCGACGAAGTCGAGCTTCCCATGGTTTCCAAGAGCGGGAAAGTGACCGTCATTGATGTGGAAAACAAGACCGTCACGGTCAATGTCAACGATATTGACTATACGGTCACAGCTGAATAAAATAAATAAATCAAGATATAACAACTGATGGAGTTAACGAGCATGAAAAACACAAAAGCCCTGACAGTAGTTGCGGTCTTCCTGGCTGCGATCCTGCTTCTGGCGCAGAACGTGATGGCTGAAGCCGCCGTGGACCAGGCCATGAGACAGACGGCTGCTCTCCGCGCCCAGGAACTGGCGCGCGAACTGCAGATCGAACGTCAGGAACAGCGGCAGATGGCTGATCTTTTGTTCCAGCAGGCGCTGCCTCTTATCGAACAGGGTGAGTACCGCAAGGCTCACACGCTTTTGTCCGAAGCCTTAAAGCGCTGCCCGAATCACGTCGAGTCCAACACCAAGATCATCGAAGTGAACAGCGCGCTTTATGACTACTACACTTCCGTGGCCAACGATAGGCTGCAGCTTCGCGACTATGAGTCCGCGATCAACTTCTATCGTCAGGCTCTCGAACACAAGCAGGGCGACGAAGCTCTGAAGGGCATCAACAAGGCCCGCAAGCTTCTCGAGACCGCCGCCAGCCAGCAGCTCTCCAAGATCGTCAACACCGATCTCTCCGAAGAGGAGCAGGTCTACCAGATGATCAAGCAGGCTGAAGAGAAAGTCGTCTACGGTCAGTACGAGGAAGCCAAGAGCATTCTTAAACAGGCTATCAAGCTGGAAAGCGAAGATCCCCGTCCCCGCCGTATGCTGAGAGACGTCATAGCCAAACAGAACAAGCTCATCAAGAGCGATCAGGAACTTGAACGTTCCCAGATTATGCTCGAAGTGCTCCGCAAGATCTCCCCGGAATCTTCCGAGGACACCGAAGAAGTCGGCAATGAAAGCACCGACGCCCCGGCGGAAGTCGCCCGCAAGGCCATGTGGTCCAAGCTGATGAACAAGATCCCGGCCGTCAGCCTCGACAACAACACCGTTTCCGAGGCCGTCCAGTTCCTTATTGAAGAAGGCAACATCCCGATCGTCCTGGACGCCGCCGGTGTGAACGACAAGATCTCCCTCGACGCCGAAGGCCCGACGATCTTGACCGTCATCGAATACATCTGCGACACCGCCAACCTGAACTACATCGTGACCGGTTCCGCCGTCATCATCTCCAAGGGCGAAGGCCAGATGGAGACGAGGATCTGGACGGTCTCGCCCGGCGTCGTTTCCAAAGCTTCCGAGATCGAGACTGACGACAGCGGCTCCGACGCCTTCGGCGGCATCTTCGACACCGACACCGGCAGCGACGAAGACTTCACCGCCATGGAGACCGAGCCCGAGCTGGTCCGCGCTCTGAAAGACTATATCGGCGCCGAAGTCGAAGGCAGCTCCATCTTCCTGGAACCCGTGTCCGGCACCTTGGTGGCCCGCAACACCATCAAGAACTTGGAACTCATCGACAGCTACCTGAAGAACCTCGACGAGAGCGGCGATCAGGTGCAGGTCGAGATCCAGGCCCGCTTCGTTGAGATCTCCGATCAGGACCTCAACGAGATCAGCTTCGGTATGAAGCTTAAGAGCCCCTGGAAAGTCATAAGCGCCCACAACAAGAACGGCAACGCCCTGGTCGCCAATCCGACCGACTTCACCGGCGCTCTCCGCCGCTACTCCAAAGGCACCCGCAACAGCCGCTATGCCGACCGTTTGAAATCCATGATGAACATGGTCGGTGTCGGCGCCGTTGGCAAGAACCAGATCTCCGACGAGGTCATCGGCTTCTTCACCAACGCCCTGACCGATCCTGAGGTTGGTCTGATCTTCAACGCGATCGACAACAAGACCAACGCTGACGTCCTTTCCGCTCCTTCAGTTACCACCGTCAGCGGCCAGCCCAGGGTCACCATCAAGCAGATCACCGAGGTCATGTACCCCGAAGATTATACGGTCTACAAACCGGCCATCATCTACAGCAACGCCCAGTCCTTCAGTCTGCTCAACCCGACTGCGACCCCGGACGTTTCCGCCATGCCCGGTTACGCCACCGTTGAAAGCACCCTTAAAGAAGACGTTGGTATCGAACTTCAGGTCTCCCCGATCGTGGCTGATGACAAGCGCACGGTCAGCATGGACATCACCTGCAAGACTTCTACCGAGATCGAGCCCCGCATCGTTTCCGTGTACGTAGGAAACGAAGCGCTCAACGTCGACCCCATTGAACTCGATATCCCGCGCTTCAAGTTCTCCGAAGTCAAGACTCAGGTCGTCGTCGCCGACGGTGAGACCGTGGTCTTGGGCGGCATGGTCACCGAGACTCTCCGCAAGTACAAGGACAAGGTCCCGTTCCTGGGCGACCTCCCCTTGATCGGCCGCTTCTTCAGAGCTGAAGGCAGCTACAACGAGAAGAAACATCTTCTGATATTCGTCAAGACCAACATCATTACTCCGACGGGCGAGCTTTACCGCGACCGCGTCGCCAGCAAACTGGCTTCCTCCCTCGAGCAGGAACGCGCCGACTATGAAGAAGGCGAACAGGTCTCCGAGGAAACCGAGAGCGAAGGCGAAGAAGAGAGCAGTGAGGTTGAGGAATCCTCCGAGACCGAAGAAGCCGGCGAAGAGACCGCCGCTTCCGAGGAAGAAGGCGAAGAGACTTCTGACGAAGAGGAATCCACTGAGGAATAATTAAATGGCAATTAAAAAAGATATAGACTTTGGAGGTCTTATGAACAAAAATATGCTGAAAATGAGCCTTATCATCGGGCTGGTCGCGCTGGCGGTATCCCCGCTCCTGGCTGCCGATGAGCAGACGTTTGAGCAGAAGGAACAGCAGCTTCTGAACGCTGCCGAGCCCGAAGTCCAGACCGAAGCCAAGGCCGAGACCATCGAAATCCCCAAGGAAGTCGGTGAGGAAGACGGTTTTTGGACCAGAATCAAAAAAGCCTTCGCCACCAAAGAGGAGAAACCCGATCTTGACAACAAGACCGAGCAGGAGATCCAGGTTTTGATGTTCGAAGGACGCACCTACTACCGCAAGGGCGAATACCAGAAGGCGCTCAACACCTTCGCGGAAGTCACCAAGCGCGATCCCTACAATCCGCTTGCCCGCCGCTACATGAGCAGCTGCAATGAAAAGCTTCTCAGGATCGAAGAGGACAACGTCGACTTGACCGCTTTGCAGCGCATCCAGGACATTGAGAAGAGCATGCTGATCATGACTGAAAAGCAGAAAGACCGCGACGAAGCCGTTTCCAACGCCGGCATCTCCAGCGTCACCGATGAGAAGATGAACCGCGTCATCAAGGACCTCAGCTTTGTCGACGAGCCCATGGTGAACGTTCTCGAAACCATCCGCGACGAGGCTAACCTGAACCTGGTTATGCAGCCGGCTGTCGCCAACTCCATCCAGAACGCCACGCTGACTCTCTCTCTTCAGAACATCTCGGTGGCCGACGCCCTCGACATGATCTGCAAGCTCAGAAAGCTCAACTACGCCGTGGACGGCGAATCCATCACGATCACGACTCAGGATTCCGCCCGCATCATCAGCAAGACCTTCCGTCTGTCCCGCGGCCTCGATTCCATCGAAGTTCTGAACAAGGAATCGCTGCGCACCCCGACCGACAAGGCTAAAGAGCTTCTCCGCCGCATCGGTGTGACCGAAGTGAAAGACGCCTCCGTCGTGTACGACGCCAGAACCAACCAGCTGATCGTTCGTAACACCGCCGAAAACCTGGCCCTGATCGAAAGGTTCCTCAAGAACTTCGACAAGACTCCGTCCCAGGTCGAGATCGAAGCCCGCTTCGTGACCGTCGCCAACGACGACATGAACGAATTGGTCTTCCGTCATTTCCTGACTCACAACTATCGTTGGAACCGCAAGGACAAATACGGCGACAAGTATTATCTCGAAGCTCCCAACAAAGAGCATGAAATGACCCCGGGCCTCCGCTACATCCGTTCCTTCATGGATGAAGACGCCTACGATCCGGTGAATTCCGCCTACAGGCTTCCCTCCACCGTTGACACGGGCAGCGACTACGGCGATTATATGAGCGTTGCTGATCTGCGCCCCAATCAGCCGGCCTACGGCAATCCGGCGATCGACGACATCCAGTCGATGTACTCCAGCCTTGAGCAGAACACCGGCACCGCCACCGAGTACAAGCGCAAAGCCCAGGCTTCCTACCAGGCCATGCAGAACTTCTACCGTCAGTATCAGAGCATCCTCGACAACAGCAGCTCTCCCAACAGAGGCTTCTATGTCGATCAGCTCGCGACCCTGAGGTCCAACTACAACTCCAACGCCAAGAGCTACGTTGACGCTCTCGGCTCCATCGCCAGCAGCCAGTCCAACATCTCTAACGCGCGTGTCACCGACACCGCTGTTGAAGACGGTCTTGGCAAAGTGTTCGACATCAGCGGCGTTCTGGGCCCCGCCCAGTACCGCAGCGTGATCTACGCCCTCGCCAACCAGGAAGGCGTCGAAACGATCTTCGCTCCGAAAGTGACGGTCGTTTCCGGCAACCGCGCCGAACTGAAAGAGGTCATCAGAGTTCGTTACAACAAGACCATCGAAGAAGCTGAAGACCAGGACGTCGACGTTGGTGACGCTCAGTCCGTGATCTACGACTACGCCGTTACGCCGAAAGACTGGGAAACCAGGGAATACGGCACGAAGCTGGTCGTGACCCCGTCCGTGCAGACCGATGAGCGCACGATCGAACTGGAAGTCAACCCCGAGGTCTCCGACCTCCTGGGCTTCCGCAGATTCGTGTCCTCCCGTAACAACGTTTACGAGCTGCCCCAGTTCTTTGTCCAGAACCTGAAGACGACCGTCTTGGTCAACGACGGCGACACTCTGGTCATGGGCGGCCTCATGAAGAACGATCTGGTCCGCACCAAGGACCGCACGCCCATTCTGGCCGACCTCCCCTGGATCGGTCGTTTCTGGCGCGGTGAATCCGAGGTTGCCAAGAAATCCAACCTCCTGATCTTCATCAACGCCAAGCTGGTCGATCCTTCCGGCACGCCGCGCCGCGGCGCCACCGTCAAGACGGCTCCCACTGCTTCCCGCTAAGTAGAAGCGATATCGGGCCGCTCGCATGAGCGGCCCGATTTTTAATCCCTCCCCCTAATTTTCCCTCCCCCCAATTCTCCCTTCTTTTTTCAGCGCCTTTTTGCGCTGCCCGAATCATGACAAAAACCCTTTTGGCCGTCGACGGCATGGCTTATATTTTCCGCGCTTTCTATGCTGTGCCTTATATGTGCAGCCGTTCCGGGATCCCCACGAACGCCGTTTACGGTTTTCATAAGCTTTTGCAGAGCCTTGTGAATGAAATTGAGCCCGACCATCTCGTCGTGGCCTTCGACGTGGCGGAGCCGACTTTCCGCGACGAAGTTTTCAGCGATTACAAGGCCAACCGTCCCGAGGCTCCGGAAGAACTGATCTCCCAGATCGATCTGGTCAAGGAATACTTGAGGGCCATGCGTATCCCCATTTTGGAGTGCCCGGGCTTCGAAGCAGACGACGTTCTTGCGACGGTCGCCGTAAAGGCGAAGGAAGCCGGCATAAAATCTCTCATAGCCACCGGCGACAAGGATCTCTGCCAGCTGGTGGACGACGATATTTTCATCGTCAGAAGCAGCATGCGCGAAGTTGAGATATTGGACAGGGGAGGCGTAAAAAGACATTACGGAGTCTGGCCGGAGCAAATAGTCGATTATCTTACGATCGTGGGCGACTCCGCGGACAACGTGCCCGGCGTCAAGGGCATCGGACAGAAGGGTGCGCGCGATCTGCTTGAAGCCTACGGCACCCTGGACAACATCTACGCCTCCGTGGAAAAGCTTTCTCCCGCCAATCAAAGGAAATTAGCGGAAGCCAAAGATCATATCGAAGACACACGCTTCCTGATCAAGATCAGGTGCGACGCCCCGGTGAAAATCGAGCTCAAGGACACCATCCGCTGCGACTGCGACTGCGGGCTGGTCGACGAGTTCTGCAAAAAGTACGATTTCCAATCCCTGCGCTCGCCTGAAACCAGAAAGAAAGAGGCGCCGTCCGAACCGCAGCAACAGGAGCTTTTCTGATGAAAAAGATAGGCATTACGGGAGGCATAGGCTGCGGGAAGAGTCTTGCCTCGGAAATTATCAGGGAATCGGGATATAAAGTCCTGGACGCCGACGACCTCACCAAAGAGCTTTGGCAGGACGAAAGCGTCGTAAGAAAGATCGGACTGAAACTTAGAGACTACGGTTACCTTAAGGACGAATTCACTCCCCAGGGCGTGAGAGCGGTAGCCACGAGAGCTTTTGAGAACATGCAGATCATAAACGCGCTTGAGACGGTTTTGCAGCCCCTGATCCTGGAAAAGATGAAAATTTGGCTGAAGGAAAGGGAAGAGGAAGGGGAGAAGGTCGTCTTCGTTATCGTGCCCTTGCTTTTCGAGTGCGGCCTGCAGTACCTTTTCGACGAGACCGTCACCATAAACGTCGACAACGAGATCAGAGAGCGCAGGCTGCAGTTGTCGCGGCCGCTTTCCGCCACAGGCATCAATCTGCGTTTCAACCGCCAGTGGGCCAACTGGGCCCGCTCGCGTTACGCCACCCATACGATAGAAAACAACGGAACCAAGGAAGAATTCAAGGAAACCATCGAGGAATTCTTAAGAGCAAAATTATGAACGGATATTACAAAGTATTGACCGGAGCTCCCGGACGCCCCAAACGCTACGCGACAAAAGAAGAGATCCCCAAGGAATTGACAGACAAATACGAAGTTGTCTTCGTTCCGGAGGACGAAAAGAAATCAAGGTGGGAGGAGGCCGTTAAAAAGCATCCCATCGAGTTCACCGAGGGCGAACCAATAGAAGGCGAGAAGCCGGGCGACAATCTGGTCGAGCGGCCGGTCAAACTGAAAAGGGGACGCAAGCCGAAAGCTTTGAAAGTCGTCGAGGAAGTGCCTTACAACCCCCTTGACCCGACGGCGGAATTCACCGAGGGTGAAAAAATAGAGAACGAGACGGTCTCCGAAGTGACGGTCGGCCGCCCCATACCGATCGTCGCCGCCAAGGAGCCCAGTCGCACCAGGCGCCACGGGCACCGTCACGCGAAGGGCAAAAGCGAGGAGGGCGAAAGCCAACCTGAGGTCCAGGCAGAGGCCCAGGCAGAGGCCCCGGCCCCCGAAAAAGAGCCTGAGACCCCCGCCGAATGCACGCCCGACGACGTGAACGTCGAGAGCGACCTGGTCAACATAACTTATCTTCTGAGGCAGACCAACGAGGAGCTGAGAAAGCTGGCCACCGCCAACGGAGTCAGGCGCGTGCCGGAACTCAGGCGCCAGGATCTCATATACGAGATCATGCGCACGGAATACGCGAAATTCGGCTTCCGTTTCGGCAAAGGCGTATTGGATATCCAAAAATTCAACAACTACGGCTTCCTGAGGCGCAGCGAGCGCAATTACCGCATCTGTGAGGACGACGTCTACGTTTCGCCCACCCAGATCAGACGTTTTCGCCTCCAGAGAGGCGACACTATCTACGGCGTCTTCAGAAGGCCGAGAAACTCGGAGAAGAGCGGCGCCGTGATAAAGGTCGCGGCCGTCAACCTCGACGCCCCCGATTCCAAGGCCAACAAGACGCCCTTTGACGAGCTTACGCCGCAGTTCAGCGCCGAGCGTTTCCTTATGGAATACAAGCCGGACGGCGTTTCGACCCGCATCATGGATCTCATTTCCCCGATCGGCAAGGGTCAGCGCGGACTTATCGTCGCGCCTCCCAGGGCCGGGAAGACTCTGCTCCTGCGGGATATCGCCAACGCCATATCCCACAACAATCCCAGCGCCGAGCTAATTATGCTTCTCATTGACGAAAGGCCGGAGGAAGTGACCGACATGCAGCGCTCCGTCAGGGGCGAAGTCATAAGCTCGACCTTCGACGAATCCGGCGACCGCCATCTGGCGGTGGCGGAGATGGTCCTTGAAAAAGCGAAGCGCCTCGTGGAGCACGGCAAGGACGTCATCATTCTTTTGGACAGCCTGACGCGCTTGGCCAGGGCCTACAACAGCGGCCACAATTTGAGCGGCAAGACGCTTTCCGGCGGTATGGACGCCAACGCCTTGCAGAAGCCCAAACGCTTCTTCGGATCGGCCAGAAGCTGCGAAGGCGGCGGAAGCTTGACCATCATAGCCACGGCTCTCATAGAGACCGGCAGCCGTATGGACGACCTCATCTACGAGGAATTCAAGGGGACCGGCAACATGGAGTGCGTCCTGGACCGCCGCATTAGCGAAAAGCGCGTCTTCCCGGCCATCGACATCGATCGTTCCGGGACAAGGAAAGAGGAGCTTCTGTTCGACGCCGAGGAGCTGAAGAAAGTCTGGCTCCTGCGCAATATGCTCTCCGGACTTTCGCCCTTGCAGAAGATCGAGCGCCTGATAGACCAGGTCAAGCTCACGTCCTCCAACGCGGAACTCTTAATGATGCTCAGGGAGCGCTGAAATGAACAAGACGGTAAAAAGTTTTCTCGCCACGGCGGGGCTTATCCTGCTGGCGCTTCTTCTGAAGTCCAACACGATAGAGCTTTTCAAGATCCCGACCGGCAGCATGGAGCCGACGCTTTACGGCGCCAAGGAAATGGGCCGGGGCTTCGGCGACCATATTTTCGTTCTGCGCTGCGCCTACGGCTTCAACTGCAAGATAAAGGTCCCCATCGTGGATTGGACGCTTCCTCTGCCCGAGGGCTACTGGATGCTTCCTTTTATGCATCTTCCGAAGGTGGGGGACGTGGTCGTTTTCGAAAAGCCCGACAACCGCAACATCGACTATATCAAACGCTGCGCAGGAACTCCCGGGGACAGGGTGAGGATCAAGGACGGCAGGCTCTACGTCAACGACGTGATGATAACCAACCGCCCGGCCACCGCCTCCTATGTCCGCTACACCTGCGACGGTATCTTCAGCAGACAGCTTCAGACGATAGCCAACTGGATGCTTAAGATCGAACAGAGCACGGGCAACAAGGAAATATACGAGGCGATGTACATCGACGGAGTTCCTTTCCTCTCGATAAAGCCTGTGGAAGGAGAACGCAATTACGTCATGGTTGGCAACAGGAAAGTGCACGTCCTAAAGGACGAAGTCACTCCGGAAGTCAGGGTCCCGGAAAACTGCTTCTTTATGCTGGGCGACAATTCCGCCCATTCTTCCGACAGCCGTTTCTGGGGCTTCGCCGGACGCGACACTCTGAAGGGCCGCGCACTCTGCATTTATCTTCCCTTTAAACGCATAGGGGCCGTTCGCTGATGAAAACAAAGATAGCTAAAATTTTCCCACTGGTTTTGGCCGCGCTGGTCCTGGCCGGCTGCGGAGTCACCTCCGAACTGGTCATTCCTGTGACGGGGGCGACCGTAACCAAGCAGGAGACCGTCAGGGTCGCCATCAAAAGCAAAGTTGGCTCGGTTGTGGTCAACATAAACGGAGCCGGCTCCTATTACGACCAGACGAGCGGTTCGTACATGGGCCGCTTCTCCAAGGTGGCGAACGCGAGGATCTCGGTCGAGAACGGCTTCCTTTCCATCAACGGCCAGACCGGCAAGGGCCGCTACCGTTCCTCCCGCGTCATGATGATACCGGAGGAAGGCGCCCTCATAAACGTCGACGGTGTCAATTACCGCGGGCAGATGGAATTCATATCCAACGGGAGCGACATTACCGTGGTGAACCATCTGGGGCTTGAGGACTACCTTTGCGGCGTGGTTCCGAAAGAGACTTTCGCCTCCTGGCCGGAGGAAGCCCTTAAGGCCCAGGCGATCGTCTCGCGCTCGTACACCATAGCCAAGTGCGACGAGAATTACCAGAAGGATTACGATCTGACTTCCCCCGGCGACCAGCTCTACGGTGGAGCCAGCGCAGAGGCTGCCTCCACGACGAAAGCGGTCTACGATACGGCCGGCAATTATCTTGAGTACAACGGCAAGCCGCTCCTTACTTTTTTCCATACCTGCTGCGGAGGCGCTACGGAAGACGGCGAAAAGATCTTCACTTATGTCAGGTTCTACCCGAGCGGTGTAACAAGCCCTTACTGCAAAGGCTGCAAGCACTACTCCTGGGAATACTCCATCAGCGCCGGAGATCTGGCCGCGAAGCTTAAAGCGGCCGGCTACAACCCCGGGAACGCCTCGACTCTTCAGATAACCAAGCGCTTCAAGTCCGGCAGAGTAGCCGAAATCAAGATCGGCAACGCCGCGCTGAACGGCGAGCAGCTTAGGAAAGCCGTGGGGTACGATGTTATAAAATCGACCAGGTTCAGCGTGTCCAAATCCGGCAGCGTCTACACTTTCAAAGGCAACGGCTGGGGGCACGGCGTCGGGCTTTGCCAATGGTGCACCAAAGGCATGGCCGACCAGGGGATGACCCACGAGCAGATGCTTTCCCACTTCTATCCCAGCGCCAAATTGAGATGACTTGCAAAGCGGAAACATATCCCTGGTGGGACATAAGGGCCTACGATTACGATCTGCCCAAGGAGCTCATCGCGCAGCATCCGGCAGTGGAAAGGGACCAAAGCCGGCTCATCCGCTATTCTTTGGCCAAAAACACGATAAAAGAGGGCGTCTTCAAAGACATCGTCCTGTATTTCAAGAAAGGCGACGTCCTTGTCCTTAACAACTGCAAAGTCATTCCGGCCAGGCTCTACGTCAAAAGAGCCGACACCGGGACTAAGATAGAGCTTCTCCTGACCAAAGAGGAGGGCGAGGGCGAATTCATCGCCACTGTCCGCCCGGGACACTCCTGCAAGGCGGGCGTCAAGCTTGTCTGCGGGGAATTGAGGGGCGAATTCACGGAAATACTCCCGGACGGCCAGCGCAGGGTGCGTTTCGAGGCCTCCAGCGCCGCCGTAAACGCGTTTTTGGAAAAAGAGGGGACAGTTCCCCTTCCTCCCTACATAGAGCGCCCGAAAGGGCCGTCTGAGGCTTCCGACAGGGAACGCTACCAGACGGTCTACGCCAAGAGCGGCAGGGCCGTGGCGGCCCCCACCGCCGGGCTCCATTTCACGCCCGAGATACTCAAAGCTCTGAAAGATCTTGGCGTCACGCTTTTGGAAGTCACGCTGGACGTGGGCCTTGGCACTTTCAAACCGGTGAAAACGAACGACATCCGCCAGCACGAGATGCACGAGGAGGCCTTCACCTTCACCCCTCTTCAGGCCGAGCTTTTGAACAAGGCCAGGAGCGAAGGCAGAAGGATAATCGCGGTGGGAACGACCTCCCTTAGAGTCCTTGAATCCTGCCTGGACGAAGAGGGGAAGTTCCGCTCCGGTCTCCTCGCCACGAGCATCTTCATCCATCCGCCCCTGAAAGTCCGCTCCATCGACGCGCTCTTAACGAATTTCCATCTGCCTAAGTCAACGCTGCTCATGCTGGTGGCGGCCCTTATAGGCGACGCCTGGAAGGATATCTACCAGCTGGCCGTAAAAGAGCGCTACCGCTTCTTCTCCTACGGCGACTGCATGCTTCTGGAGGATCTGAGATGACGCTCGACCGCACAGCCCTCCTTTACAGCGAAGAGAAGACCGCTGTCTTCCGCGAAAAAAAGATCGTGCTCATAGGCTTGGGCGGCGTCGGCCTCTACGCGCTTGAAAATTTAGCCAGGGCCGGAATTAAGAGATTCGTTCTCATAGACGGAGACGTCTTCGAACCCTCGAACCTGAACCGCCAGCTCTACGCGACAAGAGAAACTTTGGGACAAAGGAAGGCCGAAGCCGCCAAAGCCAGGATCGCCTTGATCGATCCCGCCATCGAAGCGGAAGCCATAACGGAATTTCTCACCAAAGACAATATCGAACGCATCGTTCCCAAGGACGCCGATTTCATAATCG
The DNA here is from genome assembly GCA_017650925.1 of bacterium. Lineage (GTDB taxonomy): Bacteria > Auribacterota > UBA3054 > UBA3054 > UBA3054 > UBA3054. The sequence goes on along the minus strand of JAGCDY010000065.1, from coordinate 8,823 downwards.
ACGCCGTAGACGACATCCCGGCGAAAGCGGAGATCATCCGGTTCGCCCTTAAAAACGGAGTTCCCGTCGTTTCCTCCATGGGGACCGCGAGGAGGAAGGACCCCTCGAAGATCACCGTAACAACACTCGGCAAGACGAGCGCTTGCCCTCTAGCCAGAAAATTGAGAAAATTACTTAGGGAAGAGCCGGCCTCGAAGGCTGTTCCCGTAGTTATGTCGAAAGAACCCCCCTGCGAGGTCGAGAAAGGGCATCCGCTTCCGAGTTCCGGAATGGTGCCCGCCGCCGCGGGAATAAATTTAGCCGCCTTTGTAATCAACAACTTCTGTAAAGAACCATGAAAAAGATCCTCTTTCTAATCGCTGTTTCTCTTATCCTTTCCGCCTGCTTCGGCAAAAAAGAAGCGAAGCCGGCCAATGAGACTTTCACCTTCGCCGTCATCAAGACCGACAACGGGAAAAACGAACTCGAAATGCTCCAGGAAAGGCCAAAGGAGGAAGACAACGACGACATGCTGTTTGTCAAAGTCAACCCGGGAACCGTGACGGTCGGCACTTTGAGCTCCGCGAATGACGAAAGCTATTTCATTATGACGAAGCCCGTGACCCAAAAGCAGCTCCTTAACCTGATCGGCGAAGCGCACGGCGAAAACGCGGCCATTTCCGTGCCTTTCGACAGCATAGGGAAAGTCCTTGACAAGCTCTCCAAGAAAAACCCGGACGTCGTATTCTCGCTTCCCAGCGCCAAGCAGTGGGACTTCGCTTTCCTCTCCGGCAAGATCAACGAGAACGAGCAGCCGATCTGCTGGGAGTGGGCGACCATGAACGGCAGCAAAGCCTACACCTGGCGCGGCAGGATATGGCACATTATGGAGCTGTACGAGGAAGCCGAGAAGGAAAGGAGCACCGACCTTATCCAGAGCGACCTTAGCTTCCGCATAGCTTTTAAGGAGAAGAAGCCCGCGAAGTAGTCTTTCTTCCCGTCAGGAAAAAATAAGCCCCTCTTGATTTTACTTCGTAACAAAATCTTGAGGGGTTTATTTTTTTCCCTGACGGGAACACATTCAGCACAAAAAAGAACACATCCACCGTTCACGGACTACGCGCGCCTTGCCTTGATCAGCGTCCTCCGTGAGTTCACTTGGGGATGTGTTCTTTTTTTTGCGCTAAGAGGATTAGCTGGGATTTATTCCTGCGGTTTGGCGAAGGCTCTGTCAATGACTTCCTGCGGGACCTTTTCGGTGAAGGCGCTCACTATGGGCACCACCGCGAAGGGGATTATGATGGAAATGACCGAGCACATGGTGGCCGGGAGCTTCGTGACGTTCACGAGAACGAGCTGGACGCCAAGGCCGAAGATGATGCCGGCTAAGGCGCCGGCTTTCGTGACGTTTTTGGAATAGAGTCCGTAGATGTAGGGGGCAAGGAAAGCGCCGCCCACCGCGCCCCAACTGAGGCTCATAAGGTCGACGATGAACTTGCTGTTGGTGTGCGCGATGAGGTACGAGGTCAGGAGGAACAGGGCGCTCATGATCCTCATCAGCGTTACGCTGGCGCCTTCGGAGACGTTCCTGTTGACGCAGCCCTTGTAGAAGTCGATGGCCACCGTGGAGGAGGAGACCAGAACAAGGCTGGAGAGCGTGGACATGGAGGCGGAGAGGATGAGGAGCAGGAACAGCGCCATCAGAGGACCGGGCAGCCAGGCCTTCAGCATAATGGGGACAAGCGTGTCGTAAACGCCCTTGGTGTCGGGCAGCCCGGCTTGGAAGTAAAGGTGCGTCATGGCGCCGGAGAAATAGGCGGCGCAGCCTATTATGAAGGCGAAGATGGTGGTGATCACGGTGGCTTTCACGATGACCGACTCGCTTTTTATGGCGTAGTATTTCTGGATCATCTGCGGAAGGCCCCAGGGGGCGAAGGAAGTCATCAAAACGGCCGAGGCCAGCGTCCACCAGCCGAAGCTGGAGACTTCCACATGCTCGATCCTGGCGGCGGTGATGTTCTGGAAGACGCTGCCGAAGCCGCCGCCCTTGCCGGCCAGAACATAGACCAGAAGAACGGAGCCCGCCAGCATGATGATGCCCTGGATGAAGTCGGTCAGCGTCATGGCGAGATATCCGCCCAAAAGAAGGTAGATGGCGGCCACGCCGGTCATGAGCCACAAGGCGACCTCGTAAGGGATCCCGAAGTTTTCCTGGAAGAGATAGCCGAGGCCCTTGTAGACCGAGGCGGAATAGGGGACCAAAAAGATGAAGATTATGAGAGCGGCCAGCGGCCTGAGGTATTTCGCGTCATAGCGGGTGGCGAAAAATTCCGGCATGGTCATGGCGCCAAGGTTCTGCGTCATGCGGCGCGTTCTCTTCGCCAGGACGATCCAGGCCAGAAGCGCGCCGAAGATGGCGTTGCCGATGCCGATGCTCATGGCCGGCCAGCCGAACTTCCAGCCCAAGTTTCCGGCGAAGCCGATGAAGATGACGGCGGAAAAGTAGCTGGTGCCGTAGGAAAAGGCGGAGATCCAGGGGCCAACGTTGCGGCCGCCCAGAAAGAAGTCCTCAAGGCTTTTCGTGCGGCGCATGGCGTAGACGCCGGTGCAGGCCAGAAGGATTATGAAAGCGATAAGCAAAATTGCGTTGAGGGATAACATTTTTTATTTTTCCTTGGGGCGGTTGTCGATCACTCTGGCGGCTTTGCCGGTGAAGCGCTCGATGCTTTGCGGCTGTACCAGGTCAACTTCGAAGTGGATGCCGGTGTAGGAGCGGATGGTCTCCTCCAGATTGGTCTTCAGCATCTGCATCTCGCTCATCTTGTCCGAGAAGAAGGCGGGGCTCATCTCGACCTGGACCACGGAGCGGTCCAGCGAGCCCGGACGGTCGAGGACGATGAGGAAGTTCGGGGTGACGTCCTTGCACTGCAGAAGGGCCTCTTCAACCTGGCTCGGGAAGACGTTGACGCCCCTTATGATCAGCATGTCGTCGGAGCGGCCTTTTATCCTGCTCATTCTCTTGGTTGTCCTGCCGCAGGGGCAGGGGGAATCTTTCACGATATAGGCCAGGTCCCTGGTGCGGTACCTTATCATCGGCATGGCTTCCTTGTTGAGGGGCGTGATGACAAGTTCTCCTAGCTCGCCTTCGGGCACGGGCTCCAAAGTTTTGGGATCGAGGCATTCCACCAGGAAGTAGTCCTCCTGGATGTGCATGCCGGTGTGGTAGACGCACTCGCCGGAGATGCCGGGCCCTATGACTTCCGAAAGCCCGTAGTTGTTGCAGGTGTTGACCTGGAGCCTATCCTCGATGTAGAGGCGCATCTCTTCCGTCCAGGGCTCGCTGCCCAAAAACGCGACTTTCAGATTCAAACTTTCCCTGGGGATCTTCTCGTCCTCCATGTATTCGATGAGCCTCAAAGCGTAGGTCGGGGTGCAGACCAAAAGTTCCGGCTTGAGGTCCTGCAGAAGCGTGAACTGTCTCCTGGTGTTGCCGCTGGCGGCCGGGATGATGGAGGAGCCGATCTTCTCAAGGCCGTAGTGCAGCCCGAAGCCGCCGGTGAAAAGGCCGTAGCCGAAACTGATCTGGGCGGTGTGACCCGGGCGGGCGCCGCCGGAATAGAGAAAGCGGGCCACCATGTCGGACCACATCTCCAAATCGTTTTTCGTGTAGGCGACGAAGGTCGGCTTTCCGGTGGTGCCGGAAGATCCGTGGAAGCGCAGAACTTTTTCCTTGGGGACCGCCATGAGGCCCAAGGGATAGTTTTCCCGCATGTCGGTCTTGGTGGTGAAGGGCAGATATTTTACGTCACTTACGCTTTTGATGTCCTCGGGGCCTATGCCCAGTTCCTTGAATTTTTTGGCGTAGAATGGGACGTTTTGGACCCTTTTCACGGTCTCTCTCAGTCTCTGGACCTGAATACTTTCGATCTCATCCCGGGAAAGGCACTCCGACTTGTCCCAGATCTTGTTTTCCAGTTTCATTTTTTATGGCTCTATTTGTTGGTGTTGAAAAGTTCTTGCGAGCTCAAGACGCAGAATCCGTTGGAAACGAGTTTGGAATAGGCTTTCTCAGTGTCGCTCACGCGGTAGAGGAAGATGTGGCGGTTGGCGAAGGCGTAGACGTACTCGACGTTTATCTCTTCTTTGTTCAGGATGTCCGCCACCTGGGCCAGGCGTCCCGGCTGGTTGTCGATCCTGACCGCCAGGACGTCCGCGATGTTGACCACGTAGCCGGCTTTTTCAAGCAGGGCCTTGGCGGCTTCGGAGTCTTCCACGATCATCCTTAAGATGCCGAACTGGGCCGTGTCGGCCAAGGTCAGGGTATAGATGTTCACTCCGGCTTCGCCAAGGGTGCTGCAGATCCCATAGACGTTTCCGGGCTTGTTCTCCAAAAAGAGGGAAAGCTGTTTTACGGTTTCCATAGAAAAAGTCTCCTTTTCGTTAAGAAGATATGTTTCTAACCTAATATAATAACATACCGGGCAAGGGGGGGTGCCCTTGCCCGGTATTGAGGGAGTGGAACCGGCCGCGCTTAGCTGTTCCTGAGGTCGGTCACGCGCTTGGCTTTGCCCATGGAGCGCTCGAGGCTTCAGGGTTCCACGGGGGTGACGGTGACCGCCAGGCCTATTATGCTCTTGATGGCGTTGCCGATCTTCTTCTGGATGACCTCGATGGAGCGGATGGTGTCGCCGAAGAGTTCCGCGGAGAGTTCCACCTGCACTTCCAGGGTGTCGAGGTCGCCGTGGCGCCTGACTATGATGTGGTAGTGCGGCTGGACGCCCGGGATCGTAAGCAGGGCCGCCTCGATCTGACTCGGGAAGACGTTGACGCCCCTTATGATGAGCATGTCGTCGTTCCTGTGGTCGATGCGTTTTATCCTTCTGATGGTGCGGCCGCATTCGCACGTGCCTTTCACGATGACGGAGATGTCCCTCGTGCGGTAGCGGATCATGGGCATGCCGAACTTGTTCAGCGTGGTGATGACCAGTTCGCCTTCCGTGCCGTCGGGCAGCGCCTCGCCGGTCTCGGGGTCGATCACTTCGGGATAGAAGAGGTCTTCGAACATGTGCAGACCGGTCCTGGCGGGGCAGTCCATGGCGACGCCCGGACCGCTGATCTCGGTAAGGCCGTAGATGTCCCAGGCCTTGATGCCGGACTCCTGCTCGATCCTCTGGCGCATCTCGTTTGTCCAGGGCTCGGCGCCGAAGATGCCGTGCCTTAATTTCATCTTCTTGAAGTCGTAGCCGAGCTGCTTGGCTTTTTCAATAATGTGGAGGAAATAGCTTGGCGTGCAGCTGATCGCGGTGACGCCGAAGTCGCTCATCAGCTTTATCTGGCGCTCGGTGTTGCCGCTGGAGATGGGCAATACGGTGACGCCCAGCCCCTCGGCGCCGTAATGAAGCCCCATGCCGCCGGTGAAAAGGCCGTAGCCGTAGGCGTTCTGAAGTATGTCGCCGGAGCCGATGCCCGCGATCATCAAAGCGCGCATGGTGGCTTCCTGCCAGCATGCCACGTCCTCTTTGGTATAGGCGATGACGATGGGGCTTCCCGTGGTGCCAGAGCTTGCCTGCAGCCTTATGATGTTTTCCATCGGCACGCACAGAAGCCCGAAGGGATAGGTGTCACGAAGATCCACCTTTTTGAAGAAGGGGAGCTTCTGGATGTCTTTCAGCTCCTTGATGCAGGTGTCGTCGAGGCCTTTCTCCTGCATGCGGGATCTGAAGAGCGCTTGGTTCTTGTAGGCGTGGGAGACTATGTTTTTGAGCCTTTTCAACTGGATGCTTTCCAGTTCGTCGCGGCTCATGAAATCTTTTTGCGCTAGGGCTTGTAAAGCTGATCTTTCCATATTGTCTTATCTTTTAGTTTTCGTTTTCATTGGAGAAGAGTTCCTCGTGGGAAAGGAGGGAAAATCCGTTCCCGCTTAGGATCTGGAAGGCTTTCTCGTTGTCGCTGACGCGAAGCAGGAAGATGCGGCGCATCGCGAAGGCGTAGGCGTATTCCAAATTGATGTCGGAAGCGGAGAGCAGTTCGTAGATCTTGGCCAGGACGCCCGGGCGGTTGTCGATCTTGACCGCCAGGACTTCGGTTATGTTGACGATCACTCCCGCCTTTTTAAGGATCTCGCCGGCCGCTTCGGGCTTTTCCACAATAAGGCGCAGAAGCCCGAACTGGTTCGTGTCGGCCAAGGACAGCGTAAAGATGTTTATGCCGGCGTCGCCTAAAGTCTTGCAGATATTGTAGGCGTGGCCGGGCTTGTTCTCCAGAAAAACGGAAAGCTGTTTGGCAGTTTTCATGTAAGTCTCCTTTTGGGTTGCTTGGGAAAACATTTTTCTATAAGTTTAGCAAAATATCCGGATAAAAATCTACCGGTTAATCTTTTCCTCAGGGGGGCGGCTATTGCAAAATGAAAACGAAAGTGCTACCATAGTTCCCAAACAATCACGGACAACTGAACATGAATTTCAATTTCGGCTATTGGTTCTACTTTTATTTTACCGAGCTTTCTCAAGCTGGGGGAACCTTGTCGTAGTCGAATAGAAGAGGATTCAGAACACGAAGAGAGCCTGGCTTGAGCAAAGCCGGGCTCTTTCTTTTTTAAGCGAACAATAAACAACAATTAAGGAAAAACTATGATAATACTTATCAAGCAAGGCGCCGAGAAAAGTCAGGTCGACAATCTGATCAACTGGCTGAAGGCTCACAATATCGATCCGCACATCTCCGTCGGTTCTCACGAAACCCTGATCGGCTGCGTCGGCGACGTGGCTCACCTTGACATCGATCTCGTCTCCGCCCTGGACGTGGTGGCGAGCGTGCAGCGCGTGGGCGACCCCTACAAGGCCGCCAACCGCAAGTTCCATCCGGACGACACCATCATAGACTGCGGCGGTCCCAAGATCGGCGGCGGCAACTTCCAGGTCATCGCCGGTCCCTGCAGCGTGGAAAGCGAAGAGCAGATAATAGAGGTCGCCAAGGCGGTCAAGGCCGCCGGTGCCACGCTTCTTCGCGGCGGCGCCTTTAAGCCCCGCACCAGCCCGTATTCCTTCCAGGGCCTGGGCGTGGAAGGCTTGAAGATGCTCGTGGCCGCCAAGAAAGAGACCGGCCTTCCCATCGTTACCGAGCTGATGAACTTCTCCCAGTTCGAGTACTTCAACGACGTCGACGTCATCCAGATCGGCGCCCGCAACATGCAGAACTTCGACATCCTTAAAGAAGTCGGCCACAACACCCAAAAGCCCATCCTTCTGAAGAGGGGACTTTCCTCCACTCTGCAGGAGCTTTTGATGAGCGCCGAGTACATCATGGCTTCCGGCAACCCCAACGTTATCCTCTGCGAACGCGGCATCAGGACCTTCGAGACGGCCACCAGGAACACCATCGACCTTTCCGTGGTGCCTCTGCTGCACCAGTTCTCGCATCTGCCTGTGGTGGTCGACCCCAGCCACGCCACCGGCGTCGCCAGGCTAGTACACCCCGTCGCTGTGGCGGCCACGGCCATTGGCGCGGACGGCCTTATTATCGAGGTCCACAACGATCCGCCCAGAGCCAAGTGCGACGGTGCCCAGAGCCAGACGCCCCAAATGTTCGCCGAGACTATGAAGGCGATAAAGGCGGTCCGTCCCTTCGCCTGTAAATGAGGCTAGTGTATAATATTAATAAACAAACTATTTCCGATTTATGAGCAAGGAAAACATCAGAGCCGAGATCGACGCCGTCGACGATAAGCTCGTCGACCTTTACCTGAAGCGCTTCGAGCTTGTCAAAGAGATCGCGAAGATCAAGGAAGAAAATGGACAGCCCGTCAGCGATCCCGCCAGGGAAAGGGAGATCCTTAAAAGAGTGGCCCTCAAGGCCGGGCCGGAATTCGAGGATGAAGTGGCGATGCTCTTCACGCAGCTCTTCAGCCTCTCCCGGGCCAAGGAGCGCCGCCTGATCTTTAAGGAGAGCAAGCTGGAGAGGGAGATCAAAAGAGCCTTCGCCACCGCGCCGGAAAGTTTCCCCTCCCACGCCACCGTGGCCTGCCAGGGGACGGAAGGCGCCTTCAGCCAGCAGGCGACCAGCGAGCTTTTCAAATTCCCAGCCATCCTCTTTTTCCACTCCTTTTCCGACATCTTCGCGGCTGTGGAGAAGGGCATGTGCCAGTACGGCGTTCTGCCCATCGAGAATTCCTCCGCGGGTTCCGTCACGGCGGTCTACGACCAGATGCAGAAGCACGACTTCAGGATCGTCAGGGCCGTCAAACTCCATGTTTCCCACGCGTTTTTGGCTCCCAAGGGAACCGTGATGAGCGACATCAAGGAAGTGAAGAGCCATCCTCAGGCTCTTTCCCAGTGCTCGATATTCCTGCATGGCCTGAAAGGCGTCACGCAGACGCCCTTTGCCAACACGGCCCTGGCCGCCAAGGAACTGGCCGCGAGCGGCAGGAAGGACCTGGCGGTCATCGCCTCACGCAACTGCGCCGAGCTTTACGGCCTGGAAGTCCTGAAAGACAACATCTGCGACACGCCTTCCAACTTCACCCGCTTCATCTGCATCTCGAGAGAACTGGAGATCTACAAGGATTCCCGGAAGATCTCCCTGATGCTGACGTTGCCCCACAAGCCTGGCTCCCTGGCGGCCATTCTGGCGAAGTTCTCCTCCATCGGACTGAACCTCACCAAGCTGGAGTCCCGTCCCATTCCCGGCATGGAGTTCGAGTTCCGCTTCATCTTCGAATTCGAATCCAAGCCCGACGATCCCGACGCCGTCAGGCTCCTGTCCGAGCTTAGCACTGACCCCGAGATCGAACAGTTCACCTTCCTGGGAGCTTATGCCGAGATCTGACCGAAAAATCGCCATCGTGGG
>JAGCDY010000064.1 GCA_017650925.1 bacterium | reverse complement strand
GTGCCTTGCTGCGCGGTCGTGCTGGCTCTGGGAGACGGCGGGACCTGCTGCCCGGGCGGGATAGCCCAGACAAAGGAGGCCGTCAGAAGAGCGGCTGCGAATAAGATCTTGCCGGAATGGTTTGACATTTGCTGACCTCTGTGTATGGTTCTGCAATTTAAAATTCTAATTATCTTTTCATTATAGCACCATGCTGGAAAAATTGCAAAGCAAAACGGCGCCGAAGTTCACCGCTTCTCCGACCTCGGCGTCATTTGACTAAAAACCATGAAAAAACTACAATGAAAGACACTGAAAATAAAAGAATGCGAGAGTGGCGGAATTGGTAGACGCGCCAGATTTAGGTTCTGGTGTTGATGACGTGCGGGTTCGAGTCCCGCCTTTCGCACCATACGTGAAAATTTAAGGATCATAAATGAACGATCTGACAAGAGAATATACGGGAGTGTCGCGCCTCTCGGGGCCCATACTCGGCATTGGCGGGGTGATGGGCGCCGGTTACGGCGAGGTCGTCGAGATAACCGGTCCGGACGGCACGAACCGCCACGGCAAGGTGCTTGACGTGAGCTCCGACCTTACGCTGATCCAGGTCTACGAAGGGACGGGCGGACTTTCCCCGAGCAGGACGAAAGTCTGCTTCAAGGGTCATTCGCTGACCGCCAGGGTCAGCGAGGAAATGCTTGGCCGCGTCTTCGACGGCCTGGGCCGCCCCATCGACGGCGGCGGCGAGCCTTTCGGCGGCGTGACTAGATCCATCGACGGCGAGCCTGTCAACCCCGTTTCCCGCGTTTACCCTAGGGAGTTCATCCAGACGGGCATCTCGTCCATCGACGGCATGAACACCTTGATCCGCGGCCAGAAGCTTCCGATCTTCTCCGGCAACGGACTTCCGCACAACGAACTGGCGGCCCAGATCGTCCGCCAGGCGAAGATCGTGGACGGCGAGGGCAATCCCCTTAGCGACAAGTTCTCGATAATCTTCGCAGCCATGGGCGTCAAATACGACGTCGCGCAATATTTCCGCAAAGAGTTCGAGAGCTCCGGCGCCATCATGAACACCGCGATGTTTTTGAACCTCGCGAACGATCCTCCCGAGGAGCGCATCGTGACGCCGAGGATCGCTTTGACCCTGGCCGAGCATCTTGCCTTCGACTGCGGGCACCACGTGCTGGTCGTCTTGACCGACATGACGAACTACTGCGAATCGCTCCGTGAAGTCGCCATAGCGAGAGGCGAGGTGCCCAGCCGTAAAGGCTATCCCGGCTACCTCTACTCCGACCTTGCGAGTCTTTACGAACGCACCGGCCGCGTCACGGGCAGCAAAGGCTCCATCACGCAGCTGCCTATTCTCACGATGCCGAACGACGACATCACGCACCCGGTGCCCGACCTTACCGGCTACATCACGGAAGGCCAGATCGTGGTCAGCAGGGAATTGCACGCCAAAGGCATTTATCCGCCCATCAACGTTCTCCCCTCCCTCTCGCGTATCATGAAGGACGGCATCGGCGAAGGCTACACCAGGAAAGATCATCCGAACTGGTCGAGCCAGCTCTACGCCGCCTATTCCAGAGTGGAATACGTCAGAAGCCTCGCCTCCATTATAGGCGCCGAGGAACTGACCGACACCGACAAAGCCTACATGCGTTTCGGCGAGGAATTCGAGAACACCTTCGTCCGTCAGAGCTTCTCCGAGGACCGCTCCATAAGGGACACCTTAAGGATCGGCTGGGAACTGATGAGCATCCTGCCGGAACGAGAACTTACCCGTGTCAGTCGCGAGGAAATAGAAAAATACCTTCCCAAAAAATAACAACAGGAACGAAAAATATGAAAACAGAACTTACCGTCGCAACCATCCTTTTCTTCACCGCTTTCGGCGCCTACGCCGGAACTTTGAAAGGCACGGTGACCGATGAGAACGACGCGCCCATGGCCGGCGTGGAAGTCTCCGTCTGGGGCAAAGACAACATCAAGGGCAAAACGGATGCCAGAGGCCAGTTCAAGCTTACGAGCGACGACCTCGTAGCCGGCAACCGCTACGCCGTCAAAGCCGAGAAGCAGGGCTACATCATGTCCCAGGCCTCCTTCGGAACGGAAATGTACGAGGACGAGGAAGACATGGAGCCCATCGAGATCTCGATGAAGAAAGACGACGAGCCGGAACCTACTGTCACCGAGAGCAAGGATCCCGCGATAGCCGCCGGATTGAACACTCCTTCCGAAGTGACGGAAGAAGAGGAATCCTCTGAAAAAGAAAAACCGGCCGAAAAGGAAGAGGCCAAGCCCGCTGAGAAGCCCGCCGAAAAGCCCGCTGAAGTGAAGAAAGAGGAAGCCAAGCCCGCTGAAGCTAAGAAAGAAGAGCCCAAGCCCGCCGAGCAGAAAGAAGAATCCAAGCCTGCCGAAAAGTAAGTTCGAGGATTAGTTATGATCCTTAAGATGCCTCCGACAAAATCCAATCTTTTCAAGCTGCAGAGCGAACTGAAATTCGCCAAAGACGGCTATGAACTGTTGGACCGCAAAAGGGAAGTCCTCATCATGGAGATGATGCAGGTCATCCACGGGATCTCCCATTTGCAAAGGAGGCTCAACGAAGCGCTGCAGAAGGCCTACGGAGACCTTTACGACGCCTATGTCGAGATGGGCTCCGAAGAGATAGAGCGAGCCAACTTCGCTTTCAGGGAACCCCTGGAAGTCAGCATGCGCGAGCATACCGTCATGGGCGTGATGCTCCCGGAACTCGAGTTGGAAAAAGCTCCGGAGACCGCAGAACTAGGGCTTCTCGGAACTTCCGAAAGCTTCGACTCCGCCGTCAAGAGTTTCTCCGAAGTGGTCCCTCTCCTTCTGGAATACGCCAAGTCGGCCCTGACGCTCTCGCGTCTGGCCAAGGAAGTCCAGAAGACGCAGCGCCGCGTGAACGCTCTTGAAAACATCACTATCCCTAACGCCGGGGATACTATCAAATTCATCTCGGAATCTCTTGAGGAAGGGGAAAGGCAAAGCTTCTTCCAGCGCAAGAAAGTCAAGATGAATCTGCAAAGGTAGGTGAAACGTGAAACCGAAGAACATCCTTCTCTACGTTGACGCCAGCAAGGAGTCCGAAGCCGCCCTCAGCGCGGCGTTGGACTATTCCGGTCTTGAAACGACCATAATCGCGGTAAACGTAGTCAACCGCCAGACAGTCATCCAGCTGACCCGCAGCGGCGCGAAAAGCCTTGCGGAAGCCGAGGTGGAACTGGAGGAAAACGGCTGGTGCTATCTCTACAACGCGGAAGAGATTGCGAAAAGCGCCGGCGCGCAGATCGTCATTCTTCAGGAAAACGGTTATCCGGAAGAAATACTTCCGAGACTCGCTTCCGAGTATGGCGTAAATTTGATAATAATCGGCCACGCTCCCGGCCTCGGTCAGGCGAGCCTGGCTCAGCAATTAATCGAACACGCACCTTGTGCGGTACTAGTGGTAAAGTAACATGATGAACGAACTGAAACTCTCAAATCTCTTAACTCCCAAGAACATCCTTCTCGACGTCAAGGAAAAAGAAAAGGACGCTCTTCTGGCCAAGATCCTCAAGACCTTCTCGGAAGTGAACAACATCGCTGATCCGGAAGCCCTGGCCAGGGAAGTGACCGAGCGCGAAGCTCTCGGCAACACCGGCATCGGACGCGGCATCGGTTTTCCGCACGCCAATT
>JAGCDY010000063.1 GCA_017650925.1 bacterium | reverse complement strand
GCCCTGGGGGAAGATCATGATGAACTCGTTTGTGTGGTCCGTGCCCATGAAGGTCGCGTAGGCTTCCTCGTACCAGGTCTGGTCGCTTTCGTCGCGGCCATGCAGGAAATAGATGACCGGATAGTACTTGTTGGTCTGCCAGTTGTAGCCGGAAGGCAGAAGCACGCCATACCTGAGATCTCTGCCGACGCTGTCGGAGTGGTAGACCTTGTTGGTCTCCCAGACCATGGCCTGGGCGGCGAAGGAGATCGCTAAAAGAAAAAAGAATAACAGTTTCTTCATAAGAGTTGCCTCACTTGAGATTTTTTATGATCGACAGGTAGCGCTTCCTTGCGTTGTTCGCCCACTCTGTCTGAAGTTTTGCTTTCTTTTCCGGGTCTTTGTATTCCTTTACGCCCAGCCCGAGGAAATCCTCGTTATTCATAACGGGATGCTCGAAGAACATCTTTTTCCATGGGTCGTCATCCTTGAGATCCTTCACCAATTTCCAAGCTTTTGTGCATTCAGTTATCTCATCAACGAAAAGGATCCCGATGTAATCCCTGAAGATGTTCATTCTAGCTGAGGCGTCAGCTATATTATAGCGAAATTTCGACTCCATTTTAAAGGGAGAATTTTTAAGCATCGCGCCGCTAGGGTACTTCTCATACATGTAGGGGCAGACCGACATCTTCAGCAGCGCGTATTCTTTCGGCGCGTCCGGGTCCGTCCCGGGAAACAGCGACCAGAGTTTCTGACCTTTTTCGGAGAGATTGAAAAGAATGAATTCGCGCGCGAGTTCAGGTTCGGGCGCCCCCTTTAAAAGCGCTATGGCGTCCGGCGTTATGACCGTTTCCCCGGGAGGCAGAAGGAATCCCAGCCGCTCTTCGCCCACGTCCATTATGGCGTTCAGGGCGTAAACGTCGATGCAGAGTCCGAAGGCCGCTTCTCCCAGCGCCACATCCTTGGGAATGCTTCCGGCGTTACCGGAAAACGACCGGCAGTTGCCGCTCATGGCGCTTATGATCCTCATCCCTTCGTCCCAGCCGAAGCGCTGCACGATGATCTCGTACATCATGAAAACTGACCCAGACTTCCTCGGGTCGGCGGAGGCGATCCAGGAAAAAGCCTCAGGCTTCGCCAGATCGCTCCAGCTCTTCGGCTCTTCTATGCCGAGCTTCTTCAATAAAACTTTATTGTAGATTATTCCGAAGCCTGACAGCCCCACGCCGTACCAGTAGCCTTCCGGATCGAAGGTAGGCACTCCCGCGCAGTCTTTGCCGATCGTGGACAAGAGTTCTTCAGGCAGATCGCAGACAGCCAAAAGCCCGTCCTTCTTCAAGGCCAGATACGGGTCGGTGCCGCCTCCGTAAACCAGATCGACGCCGATGCCGTCAGGTTTGTTCTGGAAAGAGGAGCGGATGTAGCGGATGATATCGGAAGTGCCGCCCACGTCGAGCCAGTCGAATTTTACGGGCGCCTCTCCCCTATCCACTCTGTTGCTGTTGAAAGCTCTCTCAACTTCGTTCCTGACGCCCTCCCAGTGCGGGGAAAGGATCGTAAGCGTTCCGGAGTAAGAAAGTGAGCCGCCTCCCTTGCCCGCCTCCCGGAGGCTTTTTCGCAGGAAAAAGCCTCCTATGGCGGCGAACAAAGCTAAAAGAAGAATGAGGGAGCTTAAGCGCATGAATTATTCAGTGACAGCGGTAATGGCCGCGACCGTCACGATATCCTCGGGCTTGCAGCCGCGGGAGAGGTCGTTGACGGAGCGGGCGCAGCCCTGGAGCAGCGGGCCGAAGGCTTCCGCTTTCGCGAGCCTTTCCGTCAGCTTATAGGCGATGTTGCCGGCGTTCAGATCCGGGAAGATCAAAACGTTGGCCTTGCCGGTGACAGGGCTGCCCGGAGCTTTCTTGGCGCCGATGGCTTCGATCAAAGCGGCGTCGGCCTGCAATTCTCCGTCCACTTTCAGTTCCGGAGCGCGCTCTTTGACGATATTGGTCGCTTCGATGACCTTGTCGACGATGGCGTCCTTGGCGCTGCCCTTCGTGGAGAAGGAGAGCATGGCGACGTACGGTTCGACCTGAAGGATGTTGCGGCAGGATTCGGAAGCCGCGATGGCGATGTCAGCCAGCTGTTCGGCGGTCGGGTTCGGCACCACGCCGCAGTCGGAATATACGAAAGCGCCGTCCGCGCCGTAGGGGCAGTTCGGGACAACCATGAGGAAGTAGCTGGACAAAGTCTTGATGCCGGGTTTCGTCTTCAGAACGTGCAAAGCGGAACGAAGCATGTTGGCCGTGGAGTTGAAAGCGCCGCCGACATAACCGTAAGCCATGTTTTCTTTAGTCATCATGGCGGCGATGTAAAGATGGTTCTTCATCATCTCAGCAGCTTGGTCCATCGTCAGGCCTTTGGCCTTGCGCATTTCATAGAACTTCTCAACGAAGCCGTTTTCAGCGACCACCTTGTCGGGGTCGTAAAGCGTCACGCCGTCAAGACTGGCGCCGTTTTCTTTGGCCAGCTTGTAGACCTCGTCGGTCTTGCCGATCATGGCCACCTTGCAGAAGCCTTCCTTCACGGTCTTGTCGGCCGCTATTACCATCCTGGGATCCCAGGATTCGGACAGAATGATGGTGCGCTGCAGTTTGGCCGCGCGTTCCTTAAGTTCGGAAATGATGTTGCGACTCATATTGATACTCCTTGTATTTTTGTTTCTAAATATTCTACTAAATTCTCCCATATTTTGCCTCTGATCCAAGGAGGGGCGCTTATGCTATAATTAGCCAAACAGTAGAGAGGTTATAAAATGATTTCAAGACGCATGCAGAAGATGGTCGCCGCCAATTCCGTCATCAGGGCGATGTTCGAGGAAGGCCTCAAGCTCGCCAGGGAATACGGCAAGGAAAACGTTTACGATTTCAGCCTGGGCAACCCCAACGTTCCCGCTCCGGAAGCTTTGAAAAAGGCCGCCCTGAAGATCCTGTCCGAAGACGATCCCGTCAAGGTCCACGGATATATGCCAAACGCCGGCTTCCCGGAAGTCAGAGAAAAGATCGCTCTCTCCCTGAACAAGCGTTTCGGGACTGAATTCACATCCTCCAACATTCTGATGACCGTCGGCGCGGCCGGCGGATTGAACATCGCCCTCAAGGCTCTTCTCAACCCCGGCGACGAAGTCATCACCTTCGCGCCTTTCTTCGGCGAATACAGAAACTACGTCGCGAACTTCGAGGGCGAACTGGTCGTCGTTCCTCCCAACACCGAAACTTTCCAGCCCGACCTCAGGTCTTTCAAGGAGCTCATCCATCCCCAGACCAAGGCCGTCATAGTAAATTCTCCGAACAACCCGACCGGCGTCGTCTACAGCGAGGAGACCGTCAAGCGCCTCGCAGCCATACTTGAGGAGAAGCAGAAGGAATTCGGCACCTCCATCTACCTCATCTCCGACGAACCGTACCGCGAGCTCGTCTACGAGGGCGCATTCGTCCCCTATCTGACCAAATACTACCGCAACACCCTGGTCGGCTACTCTTACAGCAAATCTCTCTCCATTCCCGGCGAGCGTCTGGGCTACGTGGTCGTTCCCAGTGAAGTCGACGACTTCGAGGATCTCTTCGCCGCCATGACCGTCGCCAACCGCATCCTGGGCTTCGTCAACGCCCCCAGCTTAATGCAGCTCGCGGTCGCGGAATGCCTGGAAGAAAAGACCGACATCGCCTATTACGCCCGCAACAGAGAAACGCTCTACAACGGCCTAACCAAGCTGGGCTTCAAGTGCGTCAAGCCGGAAGGCGCCTTCTATCTCTTCATGAAGACGCCAGTGGAAGACGATTCCGCCTTCGCCCAAGCTGCCAAGAAATTCAATATCCTCTTGGTCCCAGGCAGCGCTTTCGCCTGCCCTGGCTTCGTCAGGATCGCCTACTGCGTTTCCTACGAAACGATCGTCAACTCGCTTCCCAAGTTCGCGGAACTGGCCAAGCAGTACGGTCTTTAAAGCTCAGCACCAAACGATCGGCGATTTGCCGATCGAAACTAGAAATTCGTTGCAGGCTTTGAAATGACCGCAACCGAAAAATTTTCTGGCGGAAAGCGGCGATGGATGAGCGGATTCCAGGATAAGGTTGCCCTCGGCTTTTATAACATCTTTGAGTTTTCTGGCGTTGTTGCCCCAGAGGAAGAAAACCAGCCCTCCCCTTCCGCTCAGTTTGCTCAGTACGCCGGAAGTGAATGTTTCCCAGCCTTTGCCGGCGTGGGAATTGGCCTCCCCTTCCCTGACGGTCAAGACCGTATTCAGAAGCAGGACCCCCTGGGCGGCCCAGTTTCTTAATTCGAGTTTCGGTATTTCCCGCTCATATTCCATTGAGAGTTCCCGCCGGATATTCCGCAATGAGGGTGGCTCCCGGACACCCTCCGGCACACTGAAAGCCAAACCCTCGGCCTGGCCTTCCTCATGGTAGGGATCCTGTCCCAAAATGACCGCTCTGGTCTCCTCGGGTGGGAAAAAAGAAAAGGCGCGGTACACCTTTTCTTCGGGAGGAAAAACAGCGTACCGCGCCCGTTCCGCAGCGAGAAACTCTTCCAGTCGAGCGAAGCTTTCGGCCTTCGTCTCCTCAAGAAGAAATTCTCGCCACTTATCAGGAAGCATTACTTTTCTTCGATTATGGCCTTCATGTCCGGATCATTTTCCATGACCCAGCGGTAGTGCGCCTGGCGCGTCAGCTTGGCCGCGGCCGCCTCGTCGGCGATGATCGTGGCATGCTGATGGAACTGCAGGGCGGAAGAACTGATAAGGGAGGTCACAGGGCCTTCCACGGCCTTGGCCAGGATCTCAGCCTTGCTGGAGCCAGTGGCGAGCAAGAGGCAGGCCTTGGCGTCCAGAACAGTGCCGACGCCCATCGTCAGGGCGTGCGTCGGAACGTTCTTGGGGTCGCCGCCGAACATTTCGCAGTTCTGCTCAAGCGTTTCCGCGGAAAGCACGACTTTCCTGGTGCGGGATGAAAGCGGAGACAAAGGCTCGTTGAAGCCGATGTGGCCGTCCACGCCGATGCCGAGGAGCTGGAGGTCGACGCCGCCAGCTTCTTTCATGGCTTTCTCATAGTTGGCGCATTCTTCGACCGCGCATTTGGCCGTGCCGCAGGGAACGTGCGTGTTGGCCTTGTCGATGTCGATGTGGTCGAATAGATGGTAGTTCATGTAGTAGCGGTAGGAGTTCACATCCGTGCCGGGCAGTCCCCAGTATTCGTCGAGGTTGAAGGACTTGCAGCCTTTGAAGCTGATGCCTTTTTCCTTGGCGCGCTGGGCTAAGCAGGCGTAGACTCTTTCCATGGTGCGGCCGGTCGCGAGACCAAGGACCGCGTCCGGTTTGCTTTTAACGAGATCGGCGATTATCTTGGCCGTCAGCTGACAGGCGTCTTCCGTCGTTTTGCAAATGATAACTTCCATAATATTTCCTTAATATTTTTACTTTAAGAGCAGATCCTTGAGGGATTCCTCACTTGAGAGCATTTTGCCTTTTTCGTAGAAGGGCTTGAATTCGCCGTTCTCGAACTTAGTGGCGTAGTAGATGGCCGCGAAGGTGAAATCGGGCACCGCGCCGCCCTGGCCGCCGACTATTTCGCCGCCTCTTCTCACGTTGTCGATCATCCAGCCCGGAAGGGAGAGATGATAGGGGTTCCTGCTCACTTCGCCGATGTGGAAGGAGATGCCGGTCATCAGAGCCGCCACATCCTCGGGCTGCAGTTCACACATAAGGTTCGGTTTGTCCATGGCGCCCCAGAATTCCGTTTCCACGAAGGTGCACTTGTAGTTGAGCTGACGGACGGCGTCCTCGACGACGTAGTGCGTGCCGATATGCGTGCCGTTCCAGTCGCCGGCGTGCGGAACGCCGATGATGGCGGGCTGGTATTTCTCGATGATGCCTTTGATGACGTCGACTTTCTTCTGCCACTCTTCCGGATTGGCTTCCCTCTCCTTCTTGGTGACGTGCTCAAGTCCGACGCCCGGAACGGAGACTTCCAGACCGAAGTTCATGTATTCGCAGGCGGTCTTCAATTCCGCTTCGCGGCCCAGCTGGCGGGCCTTGTTGCTGCCCAAAGTGACGGCCACGTCGATGACGTTGCAGCCTTCTTTTCTGAGTCTCAGAGCCCAGCCGCCGGAGATGCATTCATCGTCCGGGTGCGGAGCGAACCAAAGGACGGTCGGACCGTCGGCGGGAGGCATAGGGAGTTTCTCGAAACCGCCGCAGGGGAAAGTTCTGCCTTCGGCGAACAGTTTGGCGTACTTCTGCGCCAGAGTAACATACGGATTTTCCATGTTTAAAGCCTTATATTGTTTGATTAAATTTTATTCCTGTCCGGGAACGACAGCCAAGGAAGCGGCCGCGATGGCCTGGCCGTGGCGTTTGTCGCGCTCGCTGGGCGTATGGAAAGCGATCTTTTCAGCCAGTTCGGGGAATTCCGCCTTGAGGACTTCCTGCGCCTTCTCGAGAATGATTGCGCCGCCTTCGCCGCTCGTCACGCGGCCGAGGCTCAGGATGTGGCGGATATCGTAGAAGCTGGCGTAGTGCGCCACGCCGTAGCCCATGAAGACGCCTATTGTGTTGTAGATCTTCCTGGCGCGGGCGTCGCCTTCCGCCATCAGCTGCTGCACGTATTTCAATTTTTCAGGCAGCTTCAAGCTTTCGTCGCATTCGATGCCGGCGGGCTTCAGAAGACGGCCGACGCACTGCTGGGAGAAATACTGCACGCCGCAGCCGGCGTCGCCGGACCATTCGTCCTTGGGAGCGCCTTCCCTGACGTCGACGGGCGCGAAAGCCAATTCGTTCAGCCAGGTCGTGATGTTGCCCTGGGAAGTGCAGTAGCCGACGGCTTCGCTGGAACCAAGGGCTATGCCGAGGACAGCGCCGTCGTTAAGGGAGATGGAGCCGGCCAGAGCCGTCACTTCGCCGTCGTTCACGACTTCGAAGGGCACCTTCCACTCGTCTTTCAATCTTAAGAAGACATCCTTGGCGGCCGCGACCTTCACGGGATCTTTCACGGGAGCGTCCAGGACGCCGCGGAACAAAGAAGCGACTTTCACTCTGTTGTCGACGTATACGCCGGCCGCGCTGCCGCCGATGGCGTCCACTCTCGGGAGTTTCGCCTTGGCGGAATTCAGCATGGCCATGAATTCAGAATGATGCCATTCGGGATCGCTCTGTTTGACGGGATCCCAGACCACTTCCTCACTGAAGACCACTTCGCCGTCTATTACGGCCGCGACTTTGCGGTCGCTGGCGCCCAGGTCGAAACCGATGCGGCAGCCCTTGAAGTGGCGGCCCAGAGGAGCGGTGCTCTCTTTGGGAGCAGGCAGCTGGGAAGGATCGGAAACATTCAGTACTTCGAAAGGCTTCTCATAGATTCGGCCGCCCATGATCTCAGCGTCGAAACGGCCCACTTCGGTCTCAGTGTAATGCTTCCTAAGATAGTCGGCCAAATAGGCGGGGCCGGCCACGGTGATGCGGTAGCCGCCGCGGGACCAGAGCAAAAACTTCACCAGCCTCTCAATGAAGGAGGGGTTGTATTTCACGTAGGCGCTGGTTTCCGGGAAGACTGTGGTCGCGTAATGGAAGACCGAACCGTTGGCCTGTTCCAGGGCGATCGTAACGGGCACTCCGCCCTCGGCCTTGGCGGCCTGGGTGAAGTTGCGGACGAAGACGGAAGACGGGGAAAACTCCGGATCGAGTTCCGGGATGATCCTGCCGCCGAAGAGAGAAGTATTCATTTGTCTATCCTTATATGTTTTGTTTTTAAATTATTCTAGCACAAAGAAGCGCCGCTTTCAACACTTAATCGAGTATCTCCACGTTGGCTCTGGGAACGGTTATTATCTTCCCCTCCCCCATGTCGACGGAGAGAACGCGGACCTTCGAGCCCGTGCCGATCTCCATGGGTTTCTCTATCAGTTCGTGCACTCTGCCGATCTGACCGAAATGCGGGCGGCGGATAAGGCGCACCCTTACTCCGGGCTTCAGCTCGGAATTGTTGACGTGCAGGTCCTCCTTGGTCTCGTAACCAGGCACGATCAGTTCCGGCCTGATGACGCCCGCCCTGATCTGGGTAGCGCCGTTGATGGCCGCAATATGACCGTCCAGCGCTCTCAAAAGATGCGCTGTCCTTTCCGGCATGACCAGGTCGCCGAAGCCTTCCGTCAGAACGAGCGTGAAGGGAATCTCCTCCTCGCCCGTCACGGCCACGCCGATGTCAAAGCCCAAAAAGCCCATCAGTTCGGAATCGACTATGCCGGCGCCCACGATGCCAATAATGCCTTTCTTTTCCGCGGCGTAGAGCACCGAGCCGTCGATCTTACCCGGGAACATGATGATCTTGCCTTCCAGATTCTCAGGCAGCATGTCGGCGGTAAGGATAGAGCGTCCGTTGTCAAACCACAAGAGCTTGCCATGCCTCTCCCCTCCTACGCCGAAAATGCCCTGCACCAGCGCGCCGTAGGTCTCTATGACAACGCCTTCCTCTTCCATGATCTCGACGATCTCACCGGAAATGTAGGCGTGGCAGAAGATCGGTTTCGGCACGCCGCGGACGCCGATGTTGCCGGAGAGTTTGGAAATGTATTCCAAGGACCCGTCTATGGGCGACGTGACGTTGTTAGTGATGAGGTTGAAGAAGACCGTCCTGCTGGCCAACAATTCCTCTTTCTTAACGGGATCGCCGGCCTTTTTCAGGACGAATTTTTCCAGCTGATCGGGGCCACAGCCAAGGATGTTCGCGGCCTTCACGACCGCGAGCGTTCCCGGCAGATCGACCTTCGCGACGACCGTCTCGGGCTCGGCCTTGTCGCCCAGCTTTACCACCACCTCGCCCTTGACGGGCAGGCGGCGCGTTTTTCTTATCTTAACGTGCGGGCTTATCGTAAGCCCCGGAGTAAATGCGTTTCCCATAATTTATTCCAGCGGCAGCGAAAGCGCCTTGTAATCTTTAAGCCGGCGGGCGGCGTTCATGGTTTGGTCATTGTCGAAGACGAGAGGACGGCAGCGGCCGTCCAGCAGTATGCCGGCCACGCCGCCTATAACTTCTGTCTCCATCGGTTTGCCATATCCTTTGCCAACGTTGAAGCGCCTGGTCGGGAAGATCTGCACTCTGGCTTTCTTCCCGGTCGGCAGCGGCACTCTCAGAAGGTCCCCGCTCTTTATGGTTATCTTCTCGTCCCGGCCGTCGATCTTGACCAAAACGTCCATGACCTTCGCGCCTTCCTTGGCCGTTCCGACCGGCGCGATGGCCGTTCCCAGAACGATCATGCAGTCCTTGGCGAAGACTTCCTTGGCGGCTTCGGGATTAAGCTGCGACATGACGCCCAATTGCGGCATCATGAAAATGGAGTCGACCGCCAGCTGCGTCACGCCTTCCAGCTGGAAAGCGTCCAGCATCATGAGAGCGGACTGCGTCCTGTCGGGAGCATGCGAAAGCACGCCGCCGGAACCAATGCAGAGGTCGAGCTTCATGAGGTCGACCAGGACGGACTGGTTGTTGTCGAGAGCGGAACCGATGTCGCTGTCGGCGTCCTTAACGTTGGCCGCCACGTCGACCGCCAGCGAGCGGTGGTGGATAAGCGAGAGGCGCAGGGCTTCCCTGGCAGCCGCCTGCTCGATATAAAGCTCTTCTTTTGTTTCCGGAATAGTCGTCGGCCTGATCATCTTGTTGCGCAGAATGTCGCGCAGAACTTTCACGTCGAACTTGAAGGGCAGCCAGCGCAGAATGTTGTCCACGCCGCTTTCCGCCATGACGTTGCAGAGACTGTAACTCATGCCGTAGTTCGCGGAGACCGTGCGGTGGAAGTGTCCGCCGAAAACCGAGAAGACGTCCGTCGTGGCGCCGCCGATGTCGACGGCCAGAACGTTCTGGTGCCTTTCCTTGGCGACTTCCTGGATGATGATGCCGACCGCCGTGGGCGTCGGCATGATGTCCGCGGAAGTGATCTCCATCAGTTTCGGGTATCCCGGTGCCTGCTGCATGACGTGCTCCAAGAAGAGGTCGTGGATGGCCTGGCGCGCTTCCGCCACGTCTTCCCTGTTGAGGTCCGGCCTGACGTTGTTGACGTTCCTTATTGAGCACACTCCGCCCAGCATGTCTTCGACCACATCGCGGGCTTCCGTGTTGCCGCTGAAGATGACCGGCAGATTGAAGCCCTGCCCGAACCTGGGCTGGGGCTTGGCGGCTCTGATTATTTCAGAGATCATCTCGACGTGCCGGCGTGACCCGCCGTTGGTACCGCCCGCCATCAGGATCATGTCGGGGCGGATGTGGCGGAGACGTTCAATTCTTTCGTAATTCTCCCTCGGGTCGTCCAGAGAAATGGTGTCGATAACGATGGCGCCCGCGCCGAGGGCCGCTCTTTCCGCGCTGGCGCCCGAAATAGAGCCTACGATGCCCGTGCAGGCCATTTGCAGGCCTCCCCCGGCTGAAGATGTGGAGAAGTAGGCATCCACCCCGTCCTCGCCCTTTCTGGGGCAAATGAGGTTCCTGTTCTCGTCCAGGAGACGGCGGCCCGTGATGTCCTCCAATTCCTCCACGGCATTCTTGACGCCCACCGTCACGTCGTCGAAGGGCGCTTCCACCGTAGTGGGCGCCTCTCCCCTGCCGGCCAGACGGTAACCATCAGCGGTCTTGACGACCAGGATGGCTTTCGTCGTCGTGCTGCCGCAGTCGGTAGCCAGCATCACGCTTAGCTTTTCCCTTTCACTGCTCATTGTTTTTAGCCAACTCCTTTATTCTTTCCTGCAGCTTCAGCGTATTAGAATCCTCCAGCAAAAACAGTCCCAGATCTCTGGTGTCGAAGGGAAAGACCGTGTTGAGTATTCCCCCGAAACCGATGAGGATATGCGCCGTGATGGGCGCGATGGGACGGTTGACCTCGAAAAGGAAAGTCGTCGCCGCGGGCAAGTCGTACTTCTTGCTCCAATTGGCGATCTTTTCGACGATCTCTTCCGTCTCCTCAACTGTCAAACTGGTCTTTATCATATGGAGAGATTATAGCAAAAGTCCTTCCGGCGCATTTTTATCTATACCAGACCGCCGGCTCTTCTTTTATCCTGAAAACATGTCTTACCTTGCGAACTTTTTCCCCTTCGGTGTATTGAATATAATTCGTGAAAACGCCCGCCTCTAAAGGCTTCCCGCAGATCGCCCAGGTCGCGTGGAATTTGTTCGTGTCCATAGACGGCGGCGGATCGCACATGTCGATCCTCAAACCTTTCGGCAGTTCTCCCAACAACTCAAATTTGCCTTCCTTGACAAAATCATTCCACCCTATTTTAGGCGTATCGTACTTCAAAAAATAATTCACCGACACGTCAAAGAAGCACTTGTGCTTCACTTCTTCATAATTGCTCGTCCAAAAATACGTTTTCGACTCGGTAAACTTTCTTTTTTCCTCGGGGACCGGTTCATTAAGATCCTGGATCCTGAAGATATGCCGTTCCTCTGAGGAGACCGTTCCGCATTTGACGGTGAAAACATTGGTGAGACACCCGCCTTTCAGAGGCGTCCCCGATATGACGTAATCGCCGTTTTCCGCGCGTTTGCCATCAAGACCGTCAGGCAGCGGGTAAAGGAAACCGGCATCCGTATTCTCGTTCAAAGCCGGCCCTCCATGGCAATAAAACTCATCGTGAATGCTTTTCGCCGCGTATTCAAAAGGGATCATGACCGTCAGATCATGCACGACCGCTTTCTTCGTCGCGTTATAAAACGATTCCGACAAACACTTGTTCCTGTCGTTATGAACGACGAATATGAACCTTTGGGTCTCTATGATATCTTTGCCGTCGTATCTATTGCAGACGCAAACAAACAGGTTGGTATATCTGCCTGCTTTTTCCGGCGTGCCTGATAAAAGAGATCTTTTATTGTCATCTTCCCTGGAAACATACGACAAGCCTTCAGGAAGCGGAGAACGAAAATGCGATCCTTCCTTGCCGTAAACATCATGTTTGAAAGGAAGTCCCTTTGTGAGATCGAAAACATAGTGCCTGTTAGCATCCCCGGACTTTAAATAAAAATCGCACCTCAAACGCGAATCTCCCTCGATAGGGAGAATTGGTTTCGTCATTTCTTTCCCGACGGCGAACCAGCTCCAAGAGGAACCCACGGGAACGTGGAAGCGGTCCTGCTTGTTGACTCTCCAGAAGTAGGTGCCGGGCTTGAATTCGTTCGCCTTGAAGTTCTGGTGCTTTTTCACAAATGCGTTTCCGCCTTTGCTGACGTCTTTTTCCCCATCCTTGCCGAAAGGATCTATCAGCTGGATCTTGTAATTGATCCTTTCTCTGCGGTCGCTTATCATTTTCTTGCCTTCCGGCTCGATCCAGCGTAAAGTCAGCTTGTCATTGACTGTAAAGAGCGAACCTTTTTTTGGTTCCGTTATTTCAGGGCTTGTCAAGGGCTGGCTGTTGTCTTCGTAAGTGTGGAACCTTACGCCGAAGCGGACGGTTTCGTATTCGTTTGTAACATCGTAAAAATAAATTTCGTAAGCATCGTCAAAATATCTGGGGAAAGCCTCGGCGCTGAAATAGCAGTCCAATCTGTTCGTGGAAACAGGCGGGAGCGTCATAGTCATCTGGGGGGCCGGCTGGCCGTTTAGATCAACGTTCAGCTTGTAAAAGTCGGACCCGGCGTTCAGGCCGTTGCTCCATTGGACCGTGAAGGGTTCGCTGAAAGAATTGACAAGATAAAAAGTTCCTGTGACCACCGGGCTGTGATCGTAGACTACCTCGTAGTACATGGGAAAGGCCGAGACGTAGTCCTTGAGGAAGGGATTGGTGCCCCTCGCGTATTCTGTCCTGTTGTCGAGTCCGTCCTGATCAGGGTCGGATGCGGGATCTTCAAGGTCGTCTATCCTGGAACTGATGCTCTGGAAAAAAGCTTTGTCATTTTCCAATTTCTTGAGCCTTTTTTCGTCGTGAGCGTTGGTCTTTTTCCATTCCAGCTGGTCTTTTATCTTGTATTCGATGTTTTCCAGTTCGTCGGAGTAATAGGAGCGATATCTTTTTACCCAATCCTCCGGCATTTTTTCTGTTTTCAAGCCGGCCAGATATTTTTCGTAAGCTTTGTCATCCGCCGGTCTGCCGTCTCTCCAATTTACGACAGGCGCAGGTCTTTCCTTTTTGACAAACTCCGCGAAGGTCTTTTCAACGAGACCGTATTTTTCGTAGATGAGGGCGTTTTGCCCGTTCCTGCCCTTGTAGAGGTCTCCGGGCTGCAGGACCAGTTCCAGCGGCTGTTCCTCTTTACGGCCTTTTTCGTAGTACGGGACCTCTATGACAACCGGAAGGTCATGCTCGTTGAGATAGTCGTTCTCACCCAGTTCAACCGCAGAAACAAGCTGAACCGCGAACAGCGCAAAGAGAAAAACAGAAGAAACCGTTTTCAAAGGCATCATTCAGCGTCGGGATAGACCACGCTCTGCTGGTCGGGATCCCTGAAGATGTGGTTGTTGGGGGCATCGGCGTCGAGGGAATCCTGCATGGCGCAGCCGACCAAAGCTAAAACGTAAAGCAGAGTGAGAGCGAGAAAAAAGAAACGTTTCATATTTGTTCCTCACAGGTTTTTTTGTGGGTTAAGAATGCGTATGTCTGGTATCCCAGGGCCGCAACGAAAAGGGCGAGGCCCAGGACGTAGAAAGTTATGAGCATGGTCTGGTGCGAGATCTTCGCAGTAAGCGTGACGGTGTGATTGCCCGCGGGAACGAAGACGCCTCTCAGGGCCGCGTCGGCGCGCACGATCTTAGCGGGCTTACCGTCCACGGCTGCCTGCCATCCGGGGTAATAGAGCTCGCTGAAAACTACCACGCCGGGAACTTGGGCGTCCACCTTAGCTTCCATGGTCTGCGTTTCATAGGCTGTCATCTGCGCGGTGCCGAAGGGGCCTTCCTCCCCCGCTTCCGGACCGATGTCTGCGGGGATCTCGGCGCCGCTTATGACGGCTTTCCTTGTGGGCTCGAAATCCATGGAAGCAACTATAGCGGCGGGATCGTTATCCTCCCTCACGGCCGCCGGGACAAACCAGACTCTGGGCAGGGCGAAGGTGTTTTCCTTCTGGTTGTTGAGATCGAAGACGATGTTCCAGATCTCGTCGAAGCGTTTCCTGTACGCTTCGCCTTTCTTCCTGGCGTTCCATAAGGGCTGCTCCCAGCTCGTCCTCGTCATGATGTAGCCGTTGACGGAATCAAGGCCCCAGATGACAGTCTTCTGTGAGGCCTGCACGGCGTCCCAGCGGTAGCGGAAGCGGCCCTTCGGTCCCCTTTTTGTCTGATACGATCTGAGCATCTGGGAGACCTGGTTGGGGCCGTTGGATTCCGCTGCGGACTGCGGGCTGGCGTTTATCTCCCCTCCGAAGGAAGCCAGGTCGAAAACAATGAGAGCGGCGAAAGCCCACTTCGTGATCGTCTGCTCTTTTTTACAGGCGACGAGGTAGAGCGCTATGCCGATGATGAATATGACGTACTGCCTCAGGACGGCGAAATTAAAGAGCGCTTTCGTGATCGGCGCGTCGGGAACTTTCCTAAGACCGAGTATGACGGTCAGGCCCAGAATGAGAAGGCTCGCGAAAAGGAAAAGCCAGAAACCTCTCTTCACTTCGGTCTTTTCGGCGGGCCAGAAAGAGTCGAAAGCGAAGGCGAAAAGGATGGCGGTGGGAAGTGAGATGAAGTAAGCGTACCTAACCGGGATCCTCAGGTTCCTTAAGGGCTTCACGAGATAGGCCAGGAAATACTGGAAAGGATTTTCCAGGCCGTAGATGTAGAGGACGGCGATAAGGACGACGAGCGCGAAGAAGAGCGTCCTCGCCTCAAATTTTTTCCTGAGCAAAACGGGAACGGAAAGCAGCGCCAAGAAGGGCCAGAGGCCGGTGTAAGCCACGCGGCACCAGTACTGCCAGAATTCGCCCACCTGCCAATTATTCCCGCCCCAGAAGAGATGCCAGTCGTTCCCGCTGCCCGGCGCTTTGACGCGGCCAAAGAGATCAGGGATGAGGTTGGTCAGGAAGAAGTACCAGGGCACCTGGTCGTTGACGTTCTTGTAGATGTCCTGCTCAGCGCGGCCGCTGTTGCCGTAGTATTCCGCGGCGGGGAGGATCAGAATGGCCGAAATGAGGAAGCCTATTACGGCCGAGACGATCGAGAGCGCCAGGAATCTTGCCAGCGCTTCCTTCTCTTTCCTAAGCTCGAAGAGCTCGTAGAGGAAGAAGGCGAAAAGGAAGGCGCCCATATACGGCATCCTCTGGATGACGCCGATCAGAAAGCAGAAACCGATGAGTCCGCCTGTAACTACGCTTTGGCTCACGGATCTCAGGGAGAACTTGTCCCTGGCGCGGAGGGAAAGATGCTCCATCCCTAGCATGATCCAGGGAATGAAGCCGTAGCCCGCGCCGTTGTTGGCGCTCGTCATGGTGATGACGACGGAGGCGCAGTAACCCGCGGCGGCCGCGGCGGCCGCGGAAGCAGGGCGTGAGACTTTCCAGAAGCGCAGCAGAAGGTAAACGCCCAGCGCGCCGAAGAAGACCTGGAAAACGTAGACGAAGGAGACCGCTTTTTCAAAGGAGGCCAAATCTTTCGCGAGAGGAACGCAGAGAAGATACAGCGGGTAGAAGACGGAGTGCCAGGCCATCTGCCCGAAGGGACGGCCAAGGTCGTGGTAAGGACACCACGCCGGGAAGCGTCCACTTAGCAATTCGCCGGCGTTGTAGAAAAGCTTAGGCAGGTCCTGGTTGGCGAAATCGCCAAAGAAGAAGCCCGTGCCCAGGATGACGGCTCGGAAGAGCCAAAAAAGGGCAAGCACTAGCAAGGCTATTCCCAGCCAACTTTGCTCTTTCCTGTCGTTTTCCATTTAGAGAGCGCTTTCTACGGTCTTGACTATTCCGTTAACGTCGATTCTGTATTCCGCGTAGAGTTCTTTCGGCGTGGCGGAACCACCGTAAGATGTGACGCCGAGCTTTATGAGCTTGCAGCACTTTTGCAGTTCGACGAGTTTCTGAGCTACGGAGAATCCCAGGCCGCTCGCGGTCAGGTGGTCCTCCACCGTCACGATCAGTCCGGTCGCGGCGGCTTCTTTCAGCGCTTCCTCGTCGAGCTGCAGGGGCGAAGCGACGCCGAAGAGCAGAGTGCCAATCCCCTTCTTGGCCAGTTCGTCGGCGGCCATGACGGCGTTGACGGAAGGCGTGCCGGTTACAAGAATGGCGGCCTTGGGAGCACCGCAGGATCTGAGCTTGTCGGCCTTGCCGTAGGTGAACTTGTAATCCGTGCCGTAGTAAGGCGTGCCGTCTTCTTTCGTAACGATTCCGACCTTGGAACGGCCCATGACCAGAAGCGTGGGCTTGTCGTTAACGGCCAGGTATCTCACGGCCCGGTCGGTCTGGTTCGGATCGGCGGGCACGATGACTTCGAAGCCCAGGAGGTTCCTGTAGAGTCCCAAGTAATCGACGCACTGGTGCGTGCGGCCGTCCTCGCCCACGTCAAGACCGCAGTGGGTGCAGGCGATCTTGGGGAAGGCGCCGTTCATCAAAGACATCCTGTGCTGGTTGTAAGTTTCGTCCACGCCGAAGGCGCCGAAGTCGGCCCAGAAAGTCTGAACGCCCTTGGCGCTCATGGCGCCGGCTATTACCGCGGCGTTGTGTTCCTGGATGCCGATCTGGAAGAAATTTTCGGGCCAGACTTTCTCGAAGTCAGCCACTTTCACGCTGCCCTTGAGGTCGCAGTCCAAAGCGGACATGGGCGTGGCGCCCGCTCGTTCTTTGTTGAGTTTAGCTATGTCGGCCAGGGCGGTTCCCCAGGCGCTGCGGCAGTCCGTGCTCTCGGTGTAGAGCCTGGGCTCGCCGGGCAGAAGGTCTAATTTCGGTTTGGGCGGACGCTGGGGCTTTCTGGGCGTCTTGGTTTTACGCTCCTCGGCGAGCTCATCGAGATCGTCGGGCAGACCCAGTTCCTTTAGGGCTTCGCGGCACTGGTCGAGCTTCAAGGCGGAGCCGTGGTATTTGGCCTGGTTCTCCATAAAGGAGATGCCGTGGCCCATAATGGTGTGCGCCATTATCATGACGGGCTTGTCGCTAAAGTAGGCTTCCCTGATGGTCTGATAGAGAGCCTGGAGATCGTGGCCGTTCACTTCCACAACCTTCCAGCCGTCGGCTTCCCATTCGGCCTTCAAAGGCTGGTACATGACCTCGTGGATGTCGCCGCAGATCTGCAGCTCGTTGTAGTCGACGAGGGCGACCAAGGGAAGAGCGTATTTGACGGCCGTTCTCCTCGCTTCCGCGATCTGGCCTTTCTGCTGCTCGCCGTCCCCCATCAGGCAGAAGACTTTGGAATCGATGCCTTTCAATCTGTTCGCCATGGCGAAGCCGCAGGCGGCGGAAAGCCCCTGGCCCAGGTTGCCGGTGTCCCACTCGACGCCCGGCACGCACTGCTCGATGTGGCCAGGGAAGGAGCCGCCGGCCTGGCGGAAAGTGACGGTCGCTTCCCTAAGGTCGATGAAGCCCGCGCCGGCCAAAGCGGCGTAGACGCCGGGAGAGGTGTGGCCGTGAGAAACGATGATGAGGTCTCTGTCAGGCTTTTGGGGATCCTTGGGATCGACTTTTGCGCCCTGCCAGAGCAGGGTGTACATCTCCAGGGAGGAAAGCGAACCGCCGGGGTGCCCGCAGCCCGCCAAAGTCGTCATCTTAACGATGGCGCCGCGGCTGACAGTAAGCTGCTCGTTTAAAAGACTGATCTCTTCCCCGGAAAGTTTTTCTTCCGTGAAACCTCTTTTCAGAATGCTCATAATGGCCCTTCCGCTAAATTAATCTAGAAACACACACGTTTCAGTTATTTTAGCATAATTCGACCTAGAAGCGCTTATAGTCTTGAAGCCTAATGACTTTGAGGGCCAGAGCGAGGGATATGAAGACGACGCCGTAAATGAGCCAGGTCAGGTAGACCGGCACATGGGAGCTGATAACGTAAACGAGAGGCAGCGTAATAAGCGCCAGGGCCGCCGGTCTGGCGAGCGCCAGGAGGCTGGCCTTGGCTTGGTGGAAGGCGCCGAAGCTGATGACGTAGCCAATGAACATGATGGAGAGAGAAACGACCATGGAAAGCGCCGAGGCGATGGGCGCCAAGGTTGCGTCGTTGCCCCTTCTGAGGCAGAGGAAGTAAAGCAGGACAACGTTGGAAATGATGTTGCCTATAAGGCTCGCCATGTTGATGAAGAAGACTCTCCTCTCCTTCTCTTTCACGTAGAGCACGTGGCCGAAGAAGGGGCAGAAAAGGTCTAGCCCCTGTCCCCATATAAGTATCTGCAAAGCCAGTGCGCCCTCCACAAACTCCTTTCCGTAAACGAATTCAAGTATGCGGGGCGCTTCCAATGTGGCCCAGAAAAGGAATGGGAAACCGAGACAGCCGATCCACCTTAAGCTTATCATGACGCGCTGCCAGAATTTTTCCTCCCCTTCTTCCCTGTCAGCCGCCAGGGCGGGATACATCGACTCGGTAAAGGAGTTGGTAAGGAACAAAGGGATAAGGACGAGATTGTAGGCCGCGCCGTAAACGCCCAGCTGCGCCTTGTAGCCGAACCACCACAAAAGGACGTGGTCGAACTTCAGGTGCAGAGTGGAGGTGAACATGATGGTGAAGAACTGCCATCCCTGGCTGAGCATCTCGAGGCAGACTTTGAGGCTCGGCTTGGGAAGCCCGAGATGATAGCGTCTTCTCAATTCAATGACGCCTAAGACTAGCGGAACGAAGGCGCCCAGGGCAAAGTAGACCGCCATCAGGCGCGTCTTAAGGTCGAGACCGCACTTTAGGAAAACGAGCGTGCCGAAGCCTAAGACTACGTAAACTATCTTGCCGATCAGGAAGAGCAGGGCTTCCAAATGATTGTCCTGGTGTCCCCTCAAGACCGCCGCCATCGACATATACCAGGCGTTGGCGAAGAGGAAGAGGCAGAAGAGCGCGATGAGAGTAAGGTCTTCCCCGCCGGCGCCGAAGCCGCAGAGGTCCCTGAGCACAAGGGCGCCTATGGCCAGAGCGACCGCCAGGATCGAGCAGAACGTCTTAAGGATGACGGAATTCCAGAAAAGTTCGTCGCTTCTTTCGGGCTCCCTGGCGATCATCCTCGTCATCAGCGTGCCGAGACCGTATTCGGCCACGATGGAGAACATCACGATCCAAGAGAGAGCGCCGGTGAAGTCGCCATAGAATTCCTTCCCCAAAGCCCGCGTCAGGTAGATGTTGAAAACGGCCGTCAGAGCGTGGGAGGCGGCTTTTCCTGAAAAGAGAGAAAAAGTATTTCTCAGAACGCGGTTGAACTGCATAGAATAAGCTTTATCCTAAAAAAAATGGTCGGAGCGACTGGATTTGAACCAGCGACCACTTGACCCCCAGTCAAGTGCGCTACCAGGCTGCGCTACGCTCCGACGCATTTCCCTATGATGGTACCACATTAGGTTTTCAAACGCAAGGGGGGCCGACCGCGGGGCGCCCCTTTTTTGTTGACTGAAAACGCTCTTTAGGGTAAAATGAAAAGATATAATCATAAAATCAAACAGTAGGGATGAATCCATGAAAAAATCGCTTCTACTCCTTTTGCTATTGGTCGCGTCTTCCTCGCTCTTCGGCGAGGAGATCATCACCCCCGGCACTGTGCGCGGAACAGCGCAGCGCAAGGGTATCCCTATCTATGTCGCTGATTTCAGGGGCGGCGCGGTCTCTATAGCCGACGTCGTGAGGAGAGACCTGAACATCCACGGCGGTTTCACGGTCCCCCGCATCCCAGCCGACCAGGCGACGACGCTCTCCAACGCCGACTACTCCCAGGGCGGCATACATTTCCAGAATTGGTACAACCTGGGCTGCGCGCTGATCGGCAAGGGCGAAGTCTCCGGCAGCACCCTGACCTTCAGGCTCTACAATACTTCGAACGGCCAGACCGTCATGGCTAAGACCTACAACATGGGCTCCGTCTCGCCCCGCCGCGTGGGCCACGCCATCGCCAACGACATCGTGGAAGGCATCCTGAAAGAGAAAGGCTTCTTCCAGTCCAGGCTGCTCTACGCTTCCGGCTACGGACGCGCCAAGAACATCATGATGTGCGACATCTTGGGCGGCGACAAGAAGCAGCTCACGAGCGGCAACGATCTGAACACCTTCCCCGACTGGTATCCCGATCACAAGAACATCCTCTACACGAGCTACAGGGACCGCCACGCCGTCATCTACAAGCTTGACCTGACGACCGGCAAGAACCAGAAGCTCCTGGCCATGCCCGGCATGAACACTTCCGGCTGCGTCTCCCCCGACGGCAGGCAGCTGGCGGCCATCCTCGACAAGGACGGTTTCCCGGAACTCTACACCTACGCGCTCTCGGGCGGCAGCCACAAGCGCCTGACAAGAGGCCGCGACAACGAGTCCTCCCCCTCCTGGTCGCCTGACAGCAGGAAGATCGTCTTCTCCTGCGACGAAGGCAAGAGCCCCCAGATCTACATCATGAACGCCACGGGCGGCGGCCGTCAGAGGATCTGCCGCAACGTATCCCGCTACTGCACGAGCCCGGCCTGGTCCCCCGACGGCAAGAAGATCGCCTTCGTCGCCCAGATCGGCGCCAATTACGAGGTCTGCGTCTGCGATCTGAGCTCCGGCAATACGGTGAACGTCACCAACAATTCCTCCAACGACGAATTCCCCTGCTGGGCAGCCGACTCCAGACACATAGTCTTCATCCGCGCCTCCTCCTCGATCATGATCGTCGACAGCGAGACCGGTAAAGAAACGACGCTGGTTTCCGGCGGCGCCTGCACCTCCCCCGCGCTTGAACCATGAGCAAAATCCCTGACATAACGGCCGTGGGCTCCATGGCCCTCGACACAGTCACGACGCACTACGGCACGCATGAGAACTGCCTGGGCGGCTCGGCCGTCTATTTCTCCATGAGCGCCTCTTTCCAGGCCAAGGTCGGCTTGATCGGCGTCGTGGGCGACGATTTTCCCAAGGCGCACGTCGAGCTCCTGAAAAACCACGGCATCGACCTGGACGGCCTCGAGGTAGTGAAAGGCGCCAAGACCTTCCGCTGGTCGGGATCGTACCTGAACGACGTGAACGCCGCCGACACCCACTGCACGATGCTCAACGTCTTCGCGACTTTCGAGCCCAAGATCCCGGAGAATTACAAAAAGGCCAAGACGCTTTTTCTGGCGAACATTCTCCCCTCTTTGCAGATGAAGGTCATAGAGGAGATGGGGCCGGACTGCTACAAGGTCTGCGACACCATGAACTTCTACATCAACTCCGCCAGGCCGGAACTTGAGAGAGTCTTCGAGAACGTGAACGTCATCGTCATGAACGACGGCGAAATAAAAATGTTCACCGACCAGGCGAACCTGATCAGGGCCGGCAGGCTCGTCATGGAAAAATTCTATCCCGAATACCTGATCGTCAAAAAGGGCGAGCACGGCTCTTTGGTCTTTGGGCGCGGCGGCTTCATGAAAGCGATCCCGGCCTTCCCGACCGAAAAGGTCGTCGACCCCACGGGCGCCGGCGATTCCTTCGCGGGCGGAGTTTTGGGCTTCATCGCGAGGAACGGGAGGCTGAACAACGAAAACGTCGCCGAAGCTGTCCGCTACGGCACGGCCATGGGCTCCTTCTTGGTGACGGGCTTCTCGATAGACGGATTCATGGACCTTACTTTAGCGAAGATCGAGGAGCGCGTCGAGGCGCTCCGCAACCTTTCCAAATGAAATGACGAAAAGAGTGCTTTTAGCCATAGCCGACGGCAGTGAGGAGATCGAGGCCCTGACGGTCTTCGACCTTCTGAAAAGAGCCGGAGCGGAAGTCGTCCTCGCCTCCCCGGAAGGCGGGCTCGTGACGCTTTCCCGCGGGCTGACGGTCGCGAGCGACTGCGCCATAGGCGATGCCGGCGAAAATTTCGACCTAGTCGTGCTGCCGGGCGGCCTGCCCGGAGCCTACAACCTGAGGGACTGCGAAGCGCTCGACGCCATTTTAGTCAAGCGCGGAGCCGAGGGCGGGGCGATCGCGGCCATCTGCGCGGCCCCGGCTTTCATCCTCGCTGAAAAAGGGCTCCTAGACGGCTACGAGGCCACCTGCTATCCCGGATGCGAGGAAGGATACCTGAAAACGAAATGGCGGGCCAGCGAACCGGTCGTCGTCGACCGCAACATGGTGACCGGCAAAGGGCCCGGCGCGGCCTACATTTTCGCCCTCTCGCTCGTTGAGTTCCTCTACGACAAATCGGCCCGACAGCGTCTGGAAGAAGAGACGATGTTCAAATGATTTTTCAGCAACTTCAAACAATTACCCGCAAATAAATGAGCAATCTCAGATTCAAAGCTGTCAGAGCCTCCTTCAACAAAAAGCCCATACCCGTGGAAACGCCCGCCAAGCTTCCCTCCGAATACTTCGGGGAGCTTACCTTCACGCGCGCAAAAATGAAGGAGTATCTGGACTCCAAAACGTACGAAGCCCTAATAGACTGCATAGACAACGGAAAACCGCTTAGCCCCGCCATCGCCGACGAAGTGGCGGCCGGCATGAAGGAATGGGCGCTGAAGAACGGCGCGACGCACATAACGCACTGGTTCCAACCGCTGACCGATTCTACCGCCGAAAAGCACGACTCCTTTTTGGAGTATGACGGCAAGGGCGGCATGATCGAAGTTTTCGACGGCAAGGTCCTGACCCAGCAGGAGCCGGACGCCTCCAGCTTCCCCAACGGCGGCATAAGAGCCACTTTCGAAGCCAGAGGCTACACGGCCTGGGATCCGACCTCCCCCGTTTTCATACAGGGCGACACGCTCTGCATCCCCACGGTCTTTTTAGCCTACACCGGCGAAGCTCTGGACTACAAGACTCCCTTGAAAAAATCCCTGAAGGCGCTGACCGAAGCGGCCCTGCCCATCTGCGAGCTTTTCGACAAGAACGTCAGAAAAGTCAAAGCCTTCCTCGGCTGGGAGCAGGAATTCTTCCTGGTCGACGAGGAGCTCTACGCCGCCAGGACCGACCTGACGCTTTGCGGCCGCACGCTCATGGGGCACGAATCCAGCAAGAATCAGCAGCTCGACGACCACTATCTGGGAGCCATTCCCAAAAGGGTCGTCAACTTCATGCGCGAACTGGAGATCGCGGCCTACAAGCTCGGCATTCCCTTGAAGACCAGGCACAACGAGGTGGCGCCGAACCAGTATGAGATCGCGCCCATCTACGGAGAGATGAACCTCTCCAACGACCAAAACCAGCAGATCATGAACCTCATGAGCTCCGTGGCCAGAAAGCACGGCTTCGTCGTTCTGCTTCATGAGAAGCCCTTCGCCGGCATCAACGGAAGCGGCAAGCACAACAACTGGTCGCTGGGGACCGACACCGGAACTCCCCTTTTCGCGCCCGGCAAGGACGCCAAGGGCAACCTGCAGTTCTTGACCTTCCTCGTCAACACGCTGACGGCTGTGAAGCGCTACAACGGCCTTTTGAAGGCGAGCATAGCTTCCGCTACCAACGCGCACCGTCTGGGGGCCAGCGAGGCTCCTCCGGCCATCATTTCGGTATTCCTGGGGCAGGCCATGACCAACGTTCTGCGCAAGATCCTGGAAGTGCCCTCAAGCACGCCCATAGAGATCGCCGGTAAAAAGGGCAAAAAGCTCGGCCTGGTCGAGATCCCGGAGATCCTGATAGACAACACTGACCGCAACAGGACGAGCCCCTTTGCCTTCACAGGCAACAGGTTCGAATTCAGGGCGGTCGGCTCCTCTGCGAACTGCGCCGGCGCGCTCACGACCCTGAACGCCGCGGTCGCCGACCAGCTCATGAGTTTCTACGCTGATCTCAGCAAAGAGCTCTCCTCCGGGAAAGAGCTCCAGATCGCCATCATGGATCTTCTGAAACCTATGATAAGGGAAACGCTCGACACCATCTGCTTCGACGGCAACGGCTACACCGACGAATGGAAAAGGGAAGCGGAAAAGCGCGGGCTGGACACCGAAAGCTGCGTTCCCAAAATGTTCACGGCTTTCACGGGGCACGAATCCGTCGAGATGTTCCGCCGGACGGGCGTCTACACCGTAAAAGAGCTCATCGCCCGCAACGAGGTCAAATGGGAGACCTACGTCAAGAAGGTGCAGATCGAGGCGCGCGTGATAGGCCGCGTGGCCATGAACCACGTCATACCGGCCGCCCTTGAATACAAGACGAGGCTCCTTGAAAGCGTGAAGCTGACGAAGGACATCTTCCCCGAGGAATACCTCTCGGCTTCCTCGGCTGAAATAGAATTGGCAAAGGAAGTGTCAGATCTCATAAAGGAAGTGCGCTCCGGCGTCGACGCCCTCATAGAGGCCCGCAAGAAGGCCAACGTCATCGAGGACATCTACGAGAAGGCTCTCGCCTATCACGGCGTGGCCGCCATGATAGAAGTTGTCAGGAAGCCCATAGACAGGCTCGAGGAGCTGGTCGACAACGACCTCTGGCCGCTGCCCAAATACCGCGAGCTTCTCTTCATAAACTAGAAAAAACGAGTGATCATGACTAAGAAATGCATAAACGTCGGCCTCATCGGCTGCGGCGTCGTCGGCACCGGCGTCGCCAACAACCTCGTGAACGGGATAGCGCAGAAACGCCATCTCCCCTGCGAGCTGAGATTGAAGAGGATCGCGGATCTCTATCCTCACAAGGAACGCCCTTACAAGATCCCGCTTGACCTCTTCACCACGAATGCCGACGAGATCCTCGACGATCCCGAGATCGACATCGTTGTCGAACTGATCGGCGGATGCGATTTCGCGCTGAAGGTCATAACCAAGGCCCTGGAAAAGAAGAAGCATGTCGTGACCGCCAACAAAGCCCTTCTGGCCGAATACGGTCGGGAAATGGCCGCTCTTGCCAAAGCCAACGGCGTCGACCTTTACTACGAAGCCGCGGTCTGCGGCGGCATTCCCGTCATAAAGGCGATAAGGGAAGGCCTGACCGCCGACTCCATAAACAATTTCAGGGGCATCGTCAACGGCACCTGCAACTATATCCTCACCGGCATGTGCAAATACAACATGCTCTTCGAGGACGCGGTGAAAGCCGCCCAGATGAACGGATACGCGGAAGCCGACCCGACTTTTGACCTGATCGGCAAAGATTCCCTCCACAAGCTGGTCCTTTTGATCGCGAACTGTTTCGGCCAGTGGATCAAGCCCGAGGACATATACACCGAAGGCATCATGGATCTCGATCAGACCGACATCCGCTGCGCCGAGGAATTGGGCTACGTCATAAAATTGATCGCCCAGGCCAAAAAGC
This sequence comes from bacterium, assembly GCA_017650925.1. GTDB lineage: Bacteria > Auribacterota > UBA3054 > UBA3054 > UBA3054 > UBA3054. The sequence goes on along the minus strand of JAGCDY010000063.1, from coordinate 58,434 downwards.
GCGACGGCAAGCTGGAATGCATGGTGGCCCCGACGCTCATTTCCAAAAAAAGCCTTCTGGCCGGCGTATCGGACGCCTACAACGCCGTTGAGATCAACGGCTCCCCCATCGGCCGCACCGTGTATTACGGCGAGGGCGCCGGCATGAACGCCACATCCAGCGCCGTGACAGCCGACATCATCGACATCGCGAGAAACATCTACTACGGCTGCGAGGGCCGTCTTCCGGTCTTCGCCCTGGAAGGGGAAAAATGCGAGAAGGTGCCCACCGACGAAATGGAGATGCGCTATTATCTGCGCTGGAAGACCGACGACAAGCCCGGCGTCATCTCGGCGCTCTCGCAGGAACTGACGGAAAGGGAGATCGGCATCAGCTCCGTCATCCTTCATGAATTCGCGAAAGCCCAGCCCTATTCCATCGTAACTTTCATGACGAGGGAAACGACGGAAAAGAAAATGCGCGACGCCGTGCAGGCCCTGAACAAGCTCGACTGCATCCAGTCCCGCACCGTGATGCTGCGTGTAGAATCCGGTTTCTAACTATCTGACCTTCCCGTTCAGAATTCTTTCTCGGCATCGATGAGACCGTAGAGCGGGCCGCCGTCCACGGTAATTTTCAGGACGCTTCCCACGGGCGGCGCCTTCACGGACACGCCGGTCACCCAGTTTGTGAAAGTGGCGTACGGGAAATAGCCCTTGACGAAATCGCCCAGAGTGAGATCCTGCGTATCCAAGAGCCCGCCCTTGCAGGTCAGAATCATTCTGACCCTCACCTTGGCGGGGTCGTTCTGCAGCGTCACGTGCTCGGCCTGCCGCCAGTAGCAGGCTTCCAGATCGTAATCCCTCTTGTACATGTAGTAGCGGTCCCCGCCTCCGTAGGAAAAATAAAGCATCACGTCGTGAAGATCCTTGTTGGTCGGGTTCTCGCGCGTCTCTATCTCGGCCGTGAGCTTTTTGAAAACGTCGACAGGCTCGACTTCCCCGGGAGCGTTTTTCGTGTTGCCGGAATTGTAGAACATGTAGGTGTAGTCGTCCTTTTCGTAGCGGATCCGCACGGTGAGGTCCTTGTCATCGTCCCAAACTTCGTCGGTCTGCGTGTTGGTCGTCCTGAAGGCCTTGGCCATGCGTTCCCGATACGCGTCGTCATGATAGCTTAAAATGTCGTTCCAGCGCCTCAGATTGGCCTCCCTGATGGCGCTCTGGTTCGCCCAGAAAGTCAGGTGGACGGATTCGCCGGGAACTTTCAGCGGCCTAAAAGACGTGCGGCTGTAATAGCCGTGCTTGGAGATGAAAGTGCCCTCGAAAACGGAGGGGCTTTTGAAAAAACCGACTTTGTTGGTGTCCGCGTATATCTCCCCGGAAAAATACTGTCTCTCGCCTATCGCGATGATCATTGGAACTATGCTTTTCGGATCCTGCCCCGGCTCGGTGTAGAAAGCGGCGTACTTTGGGAGCGCGAGCTTTTTCCCCATAAGCAGGACGCGGTTGGTCCCCGGAAGTTCCAGGACGTTTTCGCCCGGAGCGCCCTTCAGTTCGCAGGCGGTTGGCAGGTTCTGCCAGGCGGCCAGGGAAGATTCCTTCTTTTGGCAGGCGCAAAGGAAAAGCGCAAGACCAAGTAGCAAACAAGATTTTTTCATGTTCTCTCTTTCTTTGAAAACGGTTCCCTTCCGGACGCCTGCCTCTTTCCCAGGAAGCGCAGGGCGTATAAAAGGACGAAAGCGCCGATGCACACGGCGGGCAGCGCTTTCAGTTTCCTTGAGCTTTTTTTGGAAGGAACGTAATAATAATTGCTGCTGAAGGAAAAGGAGTTCAGTATCTGTTCCATCTCCTCCATGCTTTTCTCATAGTCGCTTTTTTTGCCGAAACCGTGAAGCTTCACAAGGCCTACTTTGCTCGGGAAGCAGGCGGTGAAGGCGAACATCTCCTCCCTGGGCTTGGCCCTCACCATCTCGTAGTAAGTGAAGACCATGTTGCGATCGCGGTCGTAGATCCCGGGCATGACCTTGACCTCCCCGAACTTTCCGGCGCGGTGCAGCGGAAGGTAAGCCTGCCTTATGATGGAGGGCATCTCTGAAGCCATACTCTCAAGCTCCCCTATGCTGTAAGGGGCGTGTTTCTCCTGCTCGACCAAGATATAGGGAAGCGTGAAGTCAAGGAGCGCCTTGCGCTCGTAGGCCGCGCTGTAGGTGCCGACCTTTTCGTTCTTGAGGGCGTCCTCCGCGTGGTTGTAGATGGCGAGGCTGCTGGTCGGGACTTTCTGCCAATTGTCCGGAAGGTCGACCGTGAAGTAGCTTTCCGCGAAAGCGGCGGACGCTGCGAAAAGCAAAAGGACTGAAAAAGACTTATTCATTCCCTTTCAAGCTCTCCGCCAGTTTTTTCATCTCCGCGATCTCCTCTTTGGAAACGCTCCTGTCCAGGACGACGTTCTTTATTATCATGACTCTGCTGTTGGTCAGGATAAGGGGATCGCTGCTTATGCTGTCGGCAACGCTGAACCAAGAGTTCGAGAACTCCAGCTCTTCCTCAGGCGTGACGTCCTTTTCCAAAAAGGGCGAGACGTAAGGGTACGTCATCTTCAGAAGGTCGCCGCACTTCTCCGTCACGAAATTCGCGAGGAAAAACAAGCCGAGCGCGACCGCGACGAAAAACAAAATGATCGTCACCAGACAGGACGGCGAAAAATTCCTCGCGTCCTCCTTATCGCGCCAGATTTCTGACATTTATTCCGCCTTGAAGCTCCTGAGTTCCATGGGCTGGAGCGTCAGATCGACCTCGATGGTGTCTTCCTTGACGAAATAGGGCTGGCGTTTTTCTTTCGTGACGAGCGGCCTAAGCTGCTTGACGCCCGCCAGAGGAAGGCTTACCCTCGCGGAGACGGGCTTGAGCGTCTGGTTGACGACCGCAATGTAAGGGCTGCCGTTGTAAACGCCGAGATAAACGTTGAGCGGCACTCCGGCCTCCTGCTTGACTTCGCCGAAGGGCACGAGCGGCAGGGCGAGATAGTTCATCATGAAGCGTCTGGTCGTTTCCGCGAACGGGAAGCAGGACTGGTGCGACTGCTCGAAAGCAAGGTATTTGGGGTTGGCGTAGACGAAGACCAGAAGAGGATCGTACATGGAGTATTCCCTGGAGCGGTACATCGTCTGGCCGGCCAGGCTGGGAACTTTATTAAAATCCAGCACAAGCGTCTTCGACTGAACGTTCGGAGTGATCTTCACCGCCATGTCCAGGACATTCGGATCCTTGCGGAAAAGGTTGTGATAACTCTGTGAGGTCGCCGCCAGCGTTCCGAAGACCGGGCAGACCGGAGTCAGGCCGTAATTGAAGACGTCTTTAAGAAGCGCGTCCTCGTCGTTCGTCCATTTGGAGACCGCCTCAGTCAATTGCTCGCTCGTAATAGTGGGAAGCGGGAAGCCTTCGACTGGCAGAGCCCTCACCCTCTTGATCTCAGTCCAGGCGGCGGAATCGTAATAATAGAGGCCTTCGTAAGGCATGCCACCCTTTCTCCAGTTGTAGTAGATGAGGCTGCCTTTCCTGTTCAAAAGGCTGTTGTAAGCCTCGTTCACCTTGGAGAAGAAGGCGTACTTCTTGTTCTGGTACCAGACCTTGTAATCGTCCTGGCGCTTCATCACCACTTCGTTGCGCAAGTCGCTTTCCGGAACGGAGAGGCCTTTTTCCTTAGCGTAAAGCTTAAGGGCGTTGTCGCTGTAAGAAATCGGCGTGAAGTTGGCGCGCTGCCTCATTATGAGATTTTCAAAATTGGCGCGGGATTCGTTCGGGATGGCTTTGACCATTTCCTTTATGATGCCGACGCAGTCATCCAGAACGCCGTCATAGGTCACGTCCACGGAATCGAAGAGCGGAGCGGAAAAACTGTCGTAAATGTAGGGCTGGTAAGGACGGCCGTCAGGGTCGACTGCCTGCTTGTCTTTCAGCTTGTCGCTGCCGCCGTATTCGATCCTCGGGAAGATCCTCATCTTCAGATAGCGCGCAAGATCGGCGGCGGCGCCGATGTAGTTTTCACGCTTGCTGTTGTCTTCCTTGCGGTCGCTCATGTACTCCACGCCGTTGATCTCCGTCTTGTAAGAGATGGAGAAGTGCTCCGTCGGGAATAGCACCGTCCCGTTGTTTTCGGCGTGCGAGTTCCAAGCCAGAACCAGGGGCGAGAAAGAGTTCAATCCGTAGAAAAGGCTGTTCAAAACAGGCGCGAAGGAAACGCCGTCGCGGCCCATCATATGCTCCCCTTCCGTCCAGACGTAACGCTGGAATTCCTTGGGGAAATGCTCTTTCATCTGAGGAACCGCGATGGTCAGGAAAGAGTAAAGGTTGATCCTCAGCACGAGCGGCTTCTTGCTGAATGGCGCATTGACGTCGCCGGGGTCGGCGATCGCGACGTTGAAGCCGTTTTTGATCTCGTCGTCGCCCGCCCAGACGATGAAACGCATTTTGTTGACGTCGCCGTTCAAGGGAAGCTGGATCTGTTCGACGAACTGACTGGGCTCCTGGTAGGGCAGGGTGTGTCCGGACTGGACGCAGGGGGAATAAGTGCCTCCGTTGACAGAGACCGCGATCGTGCGAGGCGCGTCCTCGGGATATTCTATTTCCAGAAGATACGGCATGTTCAGCTTCAGGTTCACGCCCAGAACATAGCTAACGTATCCCCTGTCTTGCGTTATGATGCGGCCCTTGCCGCCGAAGATGTTCGTGATCTCTGAAGAGTAGATGCGCTGCGAGATCCTTTCCCTGACGGCCGGAGAGTAGCGGCCGTCCTGGAGCTGGTGAAGATCGTTGGAAGAGCCGCAGATTATGCCATCGTTCAAGGAGAGTTTGCCAAGATAAGAGGGGTCGAAGGTCCTTTCAAGCCTGGGCAGCACGCAATAGACCTTCATGCCGTGCCAGAAAGTTTTGCCGTTCCTGGACGTTCTGATGTCGATTGCATAGTTGCCTAGGGTCTTCATCTTTATGACTGGCTTCTGGACATCTTCGCTGTCCAAGACGATCTTTCCGGTATCGAGGTTCACGACCGTATAGCTGAAAATAGTCTCAACGACATTCGTGACGCCCTTCCTGACTTCGTCCTGCGTCACCTTTATCTCGAGCTCGTCGTCCAGGAAGAGAATGTCCGAATCGATGCTGAAAGACGATTTGTACTGCGATTTGTTCAAAACTTCGCCGCGATGGACTATCCTGCCCTTCTGGTCTATGACGGTCTCGTAAGGTCCGCCGCTTATATGCCGGTGCCTGGCGTCCCTGTAATCGACGTAACCCACCGCTATGAGGTACTGGCTCATCGTTTCCGGCACGACGAAACGCTGCGCCAATATCTGCCCGTTGGCCCAGAAAAGCGCGTTGGTGAAAGTGTCGGCGGCGACTTCCGTATAGTCCGGGCGGAGTATCCTGGCGTAAGGCATGACGATCCTGTCAGGCTGGTTGGTCGGCGTCAGCATGCTGACCTGGAAGATGGTAGACTTCGGCTCACTGACGACGCGGGCCGTGTATTTCATCTCGTCATAGCAGAAGCCCGGCGAAGGAATACGCAAAAAAGATTTCAGATTTTTCTGCGTACGCACAACGACGGAAGTCTCTCTCGGCGCCATGCCCACGATGTCTTCGGCGTTGGCGAAACAGCTTAAAAGGCTCACTAAGGAAAGAATGAATATGGCTTTTCTCATGTTTTGACTCCTTTGGTAGTCATTCACGATAAATTCTGGCTAATTCTATGAACTGTTCCAGGGAGAGCGCGGTCTCCTTGTTCACGACGAAGATGTAGGGCTGTTCCCCCAGCATGGCATAGCGTCCCGGTTCGGCTTCATTGCCAAGCGAGATGGATTTGCTCTCGCCGTTTTTCAAAACGAACGTCACCTTCAAAAACGGCTTGTCCAAACCGTAAGCCGGCAGGTCGAGCTCTGAGCACTCCTTGACGTAATGGTCGATGAGGACGGGCATGCGGCTGGCAACTTCGTCCCTTACCCTTGGCAGGATCTGGCGCGACTTGTCGTTTTCCGTGGCCATCCAGAAATTCGTGCCGTAGCTGAGCGCGACGGACGTTTCCGGCGTCTCAAGCTCTATCCTTTCGACTTCGTTTTCCGGAATGTTCATGGCCTCCCTCGTCAGGAAGCGGAACGAGTTCGTGGTGTAAAGCTTTTCGACGCTGTCGGATTTCACGGCCACGAAGACGTTCGTCATGCGCTCCATGAACATCAGTCCGTCCTTGGGGGCCGAGAGAACGTAATTCTCATATTCGTCCCTGTCCTGATAACGGACCTTGAGTTCAAACGATTTTTCCTTCAAGGCCTCCCTGGCCTCCTCCGCTCCGGCGAAACGCGCGACGGGCATGTCCGTCCACAAAAAGACGTAGTCCTCGATGGCCATCTCGTCTTTCAGCGTTGTGGATAGCATATTAGAAACGTCCCACTTCCCCTGCTGCTTGTCATAGGAGAAGTTCATGGTCTTCCCGTCCTTTGTTATTTCCAGCTCGCAGATATCGTCGAAAACGCCCGGCGCTATGAGCGTCTTGGCGCGGTAGTGGTCGACGTCGGGAACGAAGGAATCCAGTACGTCAGGATGCAGCGTGAAGAACTGGCCGTATTCGGCTCTCCTCGCGTAGCAGAAGCGGTTGGTCTCATCCCATTCGTCCACTTCCGTTATGACGTCGCTTATCTGGAGCCGCTGCGAATTCTCCCTCTGCACCAGCGCCACGGAATACTTGAAGTCGACCTTCTCCTTAGGCTGCTCGATATACGCCAGCACATCGACCTTGGACAATTTCTTGACCATTTCGCCGATAAGCTTGTCGTCGGCCCTGTCGTATATGGGAGTCTGGGTGTACCAGCTGAGGATGTCTTTGCCTTTCCTCAAGTCTATCTCGCTTCCGCCGATGGAAAGCTGCACGGCGTTCACGTATTCGGGCGCGACGTCAAAAACTCTCCTGCGCCTGACGTCCTTCTCGGAGCTGTCGGTCTCGAAGCAGAGGATGTCGCGCATCTGGTTCGGAATAAAATAAGCCTGGCGCTTGCCCTTCAATTCGGCGTAGTATTCCCAGCCCAGGGGGACCTGCGCGCCCACGCGCAGGACGACGGAGGTCTGCGGCGTCTCGAAGGTAGCCACGATGTCCGGGGCGTTCAAGCCGGTCGCGTCGCGGTTGATGTTCTCGTATTCGCTGCCTGATATGAAACGGTTCTGGTCGACCTTCTTCAAGTTGTCCAGTATCTGGCGCACCAAGGGAGTGTTTACCGGGAAGTTCACCGGCTTCATCAGCTTCCAGCCCAGCATCTCCTTTTCAAGCTCGTATCTTTCAAGCTTCAGGACTTTGCCGGTCTCGTTCTCCCTGATCTGCCTGTCTATCGTGATCCTCGTGATCAGTTCGGGGCGGAAGTCCTGCAGAACTCTTTTCTCGGTCTGCTTAAGCTCGGCGGTCGAGGGTTTGAAGCGGTCGACGAACCAGACGTAGCCGCCCACCGCCAGCACCAGTATGAGTAAAAGTATCGTGGTTTTAAATTTCATGCTTTATCCTTATTGGCGGCGGCGGGCGTAAACGAGAAGCCCCAGGGAAAGCGCCAGAGCCGGCACCAGTATTATGACCAAAGTCCTGATGAGCGAGATCTGCTTGCGGTTCAGCTTCAGGCTCCTGATCTCCTGGATCGTCTTCGGACCGATGGAGACCAGATACTCCCTCTGCATGGCCCAGTTGCAGGCGTTCAGGAAGATGTCGCGGTTCGATATAGGACGCTCAGCGTAGAAATTGTCCGCGAAATCGGCGTCGCCTATCACGACCATCCTCAGCCCGGTACGCCTGTTCTCAACGGCCACGCCGATGCTGACCGGCCCGCCCAAGTCGGTCTTCTCGTCGTAGTGATAGGAAGTGCCGTGATACTTGGTCTCGCCCCAGCCGTCGGAAGTAGTCTGCAGGAAGGGTGACACGAGGTAATCCTGGTTTTCGGGATTGATCTCCGTAACGGAGCGCGCCATATAGAAAATGCTCAGGGAATCGAGATTTTTGGTTATCTCATGCCCGGCGTAAGTCGGGATCACCAGATCGAACCAGCCCGTTCCGGCGATCCTGGTCGTCGGGTCGACCGTCACGTCGTCTCCCACGTTGACATTGCAGGAGGCCAGAAGTTTCGGAATGCTCGCGCAGTCCGAATTCGGATCCATAAGAATGAGGGCTCGCCCGCCGCTCATGATGTAGCGGCGAAGGACCTCGATTTCCTCCTCCAGGAAATCCCTCGTAGGTCCGGCCACCACGAGGAGATCGCAGTTCGTCTCCGTCATATCGGAGAGTCTGAAGAGTTCAAGAGGCGCGCAGAGAACGCGGTCCCTTTCGAGGTATTCCTTCACTATCGAATAGTTGCGGTCGTCTTTGCTGAGGATGCTCCTCTCGCCGTGGTTGACCGTGAAATAGACGTGCTTCTGCTCGGGGTTCTGAAGCTCAAGAATGGCGGAGGTCAGAGCCTGCTCGGCCTTGAAGAGGACGAGCTTCTTCTTCTGTCCGTAGTCGTAGTAGTTGTGCTCGAACTTGAAGTCGCCCATGTCGTTTTCCTTGAGCTCCTTCGTCTCCTCGCCCACTTTCACTATGACAGTGTCCCAGTCGGTCACGTTGAACTGGTCCCTGATCTTCTGGATCTTGCCGGGGTCCCTCAAAATGTAATCGTCCGCCAGTATGCAGGTCACCTTCGAGCTGGCGTCGCAATACTGGTCTATGAGGCGCTTGACCTTCGGGTAAAGCTCGGAATTCTGGGGATTGCCGAAAACGTAGAACTCCACGGGAGTCTGCAGTTCTTTAAGAACGTTCAGGGTCTTCTCGGAAAGCTTGTAGAGATCCTGCTTCTGGATGAAGTCGTAACGCCTCGGATATTTGGCGGCCAAAGCGTTCGCCAAAACAACGAGGATGAAAGCCAAAATTATGCCTATGCCGACGTTGGCGCCGTAAGTCAGTCTTCTCAAGATCGTCTCTTTCATAAGATCATCTCCACTTCCTGGATTCCACGCTCTTGATGGTGCAGAACAAGAGGAAGAGCGTGATGCTTACGAAATAGATGACGCTTGTCGAACTGATGACGCCCTTGGTGAAGGGGTTGAACTGCTCGAGAACGGAAGCGTAACGGTAAACGACTCTCCAGCGGTTGCTGACGACGTCCTGCATGAAGTTCAGGGAAAAGAGCATCAGGATCCCGATGAAGGTCACGAAGAAGGAAACGAACTGGCTTCTGTTCGTTGAGGAGATCATGATCCCCAGGCTCGTCAGCATGCAGTTCAATAAAAAAGTGCCCAGATACCCCGCCAGGACCACGCCGTAGTCCACGGTAGTGAAACGCGAAAGGATATAGACGTAGACAAGCGTCGGTATCCACATGATCATAAGGAAGGCCTGGGCCGCCGCGAACTTCGACAATACGACCTGCGTGTCCGTCACGGGCGTCGTCATCAGCATCTCAATCGTCCCGCTCCTGTACTCCTCGGAGAAAGAACGCATCGTAAGGGCCGAGGTGACGGCCGCCACCACCATCCAATAGATGAAAGTTCCGCCGAACAGATACCCGAAGACGTTAGCGTCAATGGGCTTGCTGGGCGCGTTCAAATAGTTGACCAGGATCCAGAAGAGCCAGCCGACCACGATCAGAAACACGCACATGACGACGTAGCTCGTCGGCGTGTAGTAGAGGGTCGCCAGCTCCCTTCTGAAAAGTGTTCTGAAATTTCGCATATAACCTTAATGTTTAGTCGTCATTTCCACAAAAATATCTTCCAGCGTCGGCATCACGGTCGTAAGAAGCCTGATCTTCCAATTCGGTTTCTGGAGAGCCGTGAAGATCTTTTCCGAAATGTTTTCCTCGGGCAGACGGGAAAGCATCTCAGCCCTGACCCAGCCTTCCGATTCCGAAGTCCTTATCTCATAGGCTTCCTTGACGTCAAGCAGAGCCCTTTCCACTTCCGCTTTGGGAGCGAAGATCTCGACCACGTAGCGCTTCTTGTTGCCGCTTCTAAGATTCGACATCGAGTCTTCGGCCACGATCTTCCCTTTGTACATGATGATGACCTTCTCGCAGACCATCTCGACTTCCGGAAGGATGTGCGTGGAAAGTATGACCGTCCTGTCCCGGCCTATTTCCCTGATCAGTTCGCGGACCTTCCTGACCTGGTTCGGATCCAGACCGATCGTAGGCTCATCCAATATCAGGATGTCCGGATCCCCTATCAGGGCGTCCGCCAATCCTACGCGCTGCTTGTTGCCTTTGCTTAACTGCTCTATTATCCTTGTCCTGACCTGACCAAGTTCGCAGGCGTCTATGACGCAGTTGATGCGGTTTATCAGCTCCTGCCCCTTGAGGCCTTTCAGCCTTCCCCTGTAAGCGAGGAATTCCACCACGCGCATGTCGGTGTAGAGGGGAACGTTCTCCGGCATGTAGCCGATGTGCCTTCTGACTTCCAGCGACTCCTTGAAAACGTCGTGTCCGGCGACCTTGGCCACGCCGGAAGTCGCCGGCATGAAGCAGGTCAGGATCTTCATGGTAGTCGTCTTTCCGGCTCCGTTGGGCCCCAAAAGGCCCACAACGTCCCCTTTTTCCACATTGAAGGAGACGTGATCCACGGCCACCAGATCGGCGTAGGTCTTAACAAGTTCCTTGACTTGGATCATAATACCCTTAATAATATTGATTGTATTTTATATTATATTATAAAACGTGAACAAATGTAAAACCAAAAGCGCTTATGCTATAATGGCCTTATGCGTACTCAAATGACACCTATAAACAACGCTTTCCGACCGAACGTCGGCCTTGTCGTCATGAACGGCAAAGGCCTTTTCTGGACGGGAGAAAGGCTGAATTTCAAAGGCTCCTGGCAGTGGCCCCAGGGCGGCATCGACAGCGGCGAAACGCCCCGCGACGCCGCCTGGCGCGAACTCAGGGAAGAGACCGGTCTGACTGAAGAGCACGTAGAGCTAGTGGCCGAGACCCCCGTCTGGCTAACCTACGAAGTCCCCAGGACCAGGCCGACCTTCTTCGGCTACCGCGGCCAGACCCAGAAATGGTTCCTCTTCCGCTACAAGGGAGCGGACGAAGAGGCCAAAAAACTGGCCATGGAAAGCGAAGATTTCCAAAAGGAATTCAGCGACTTCAAATGGCAGACCTGGGAAGCTTTCTATCCCCTCGTGGTCGGCTTCAAGCAGCCCTTATACGTCTGGGTGAAAAAATGGATCGACCAGCTGGAAAAGCCTAACATCGAAACTGAGCTCTCCTTCGACAGCTTCATCTGGAAAGGCGCCCCGGATGACATAGAGATGGTCCGCACCTCCCTGCAGTACGCCAACTGGATCAAGAGGATGGACCAGCGCTTCAAAATAGAGGAAATAAGAGTCCAAGCCGTCGACAGGCGCCATAACGGAGGTCTCCTCTTCGCCAAGCTCTTCGTCAAAGCCTTCGACCAGGAAGGCCGCCAGGTCCCCGGCGCGGTCCTTCTCCGCGGCGACGCCTCCGCCGTTTTGATCGTCATCAACTGCGAAGGAGAAAAATACACCGTCATCGTCCGCCAGCCCAGATTCGCCGCCGGCCTCTACGAAACGAAAGAGATCCCCGCCGGCATGCTCGACGACTCCACCGACAAACTGACCACCGCCATAAGGGAAGTGAAAGAAGAGACCGGAATAGACATCCCCAAGGAAAACGTGACCGACCTCGGAGGCTTCTTCCCTACCTACGGCATCAGCGACGAGATAATCTTCCTCTTCTCAGCTGAAATAGACCTGACAAAAGAAGCGCTCGAATCCATCAAAGGAAGGATCTGCGGCTGCCCCGACGAGAACGAAAAGATCAGGGTGGAGATAATCCCCCTAAAGGACCTCTCGAAAGTCACCGATGACCCCAAGAGCCTCATGGCCTACTGGCGCTACCTCTCCAAAAACCGTTAAGTAGTTTCATTGCCATTTTTCTGCTAAAATAGAAGTATGAAACAACTGCTAATTGCTTTGATACTTCTATTTTCGCTTTCCGCGCTTGCGGAAAACAAAGCTATTAAGCCAAGCGGCAGCGGCAGCGCCGAGGACCCCTTCCTTATCAGCAAGATCGAACATCTTGTCTGGATGGGAGAAAACATTACCAACGTCTCCGCAAAATGTTTCCGTTTGACCGCCGACATCGACGCCTCGGAAACCAAGACTTGGCACAACAGCAGAGGTTTCCTGCCCATCGGGTACATCAGCGAAAATTCCGGGCGTCCCGCTAGCTTCTGCGGCACTTTCGACGGCGGCGGACACGTTATCTCTAATCTTTTCATCAACAGAAAAAAACAGCCCGCCTCATTTTTCGCCAAAATCGGCATGATTTTTCAAAAGCGCGATTTTTCCCCGGACGTTATCAAAAACCTTACCGATATCTCCAAAGGCACGGCCGTCATAAAAGATCTGGCGTTAGTTGACTGTAATTTCGTAGGCAAAAACCTGGCTGCAGGTCTTAGCGATGAAATTGAGTACGCACTTATCTCCAGAGTTTACATATCCGGCACGCTGAAAAGCGACAGGCTTACGGCCGGCATTGCCGAAAAATGCGAGAATTCCTGCCTGGACGAATGCGAAATAGATTTGAAATTCGACAACCGTTTTTCAGATGCAGCCTGTTTCTTTTCTTCCTCTAAAAATGCTTATCTGAAAAACTGCCTGTCGCTCGGATCTTTCCAATACAGCCAGGACCCCACTTACGAAAAAAGTCTTAAGCTCAAATACACGACTCCCCTTCACAGATTAAGTCCCTATCACAACAAAAGACCGCTGAGTTGTTTTTCCATTACCCTTTCAGGCGAAGGACGGCTCAACCTTTACAATTGTCTTGTCTTGAATTCCCTTCTGAGCACCAAACGAAAGTACTGGCTTTATTGTTTCTCAAATTCAGAAGACCTGCAGAATTCCTTTTACAGCACGGACAATCTTCAGAAAGATCCGAAAGACGAAGACCTTGGCGGTCTTCCCAACAGCAAACTCATGGATAAATCGACGTACGTTGGCTGGGACTTCGATTCAGTCTGGGAGATAGAGGATGGGAAAAGTTTCCCAAAGCTGCGAAGAATTGAAAAAATGTTAAAGAGATAAGTATGAAAATTCATTCGGTAACTTTGGTGCTTCTGATCTTCGCCGCTTCAGTGTTTGCGGAAAACATAGCTATCAAGCCCGCGGGCACGGGCAGTGCAGATGATCCTTTCCTTATTAATAAGATCGAACATCTTGTCTGGATGGGAGAAAACATTACCAACGTTTCTACGAAAAATTTTAGATTGACCTCGGACATAAACGCGGCAGAAACGAAATTCTGGAACGACGGCAGAGGCTTTTTACCTATCGGATATATGCACGAAAATAAAAAAGCCTATGCCTCCTATCCTTTCCGGGGTTGCTTCGACGGCGGTGGGCATATAATCTCAAACCTTTTCATCAACAGGAAAGAACAAGGAGCCGCCCTTTTCGCCAGGATCGGCACACCTTTGCAAAACTTCGATTTCTCAACCAACGTCCTCGAGAACTTGGCTCGGCGCTCCAAAGATTTCGCCACGGTAAAAGATCTCGCGCTAGTAAACTGCGACTTCTTCGGGAAAGATCTGGCGGCCGGCCTCTCCTGCAATATCGATTTCGCCATGATCTCCAGGGTTTACATCTCCGGAAAGTTGAAAAGCGAAAAAACAGCGGCCGGATTTTCCCTGACCTGCAACAATTCCTGCCTGGAGGAATGCGAGACCGATATCGAATTCAAAAACCGCGAATGCAGCGCCTTCGGCTGCTTCACTTCCTCCCAGAACACAGTCCTGAAAAATTACCTTTCCCTCGGCTCCTTCCAATACAGCATGGACGATCCCACAGATTCAAGGATCGACACCGGCTACAGCGCCCGCACAATCAGGAAAACAGGGAAATCGTACGCCTATTATTCCATCATTCTCGTAGGCGGAGGCAACTATTATCTTTACAACTGCCTTGTTTTGAATTCAATTCTGACCGACAGGCGGAAGGATAAGGTCATCACTTTCTCAGATTCCGCAACGGTTCACAATTCCTTTTACAGCGCCGAAAATATCAGAAGAACTTTGAACGATAACAACAAGGTCGGCATCTCCAACGAAAAGCTGAGGAAAAAAGTGACCTACAAGAACTGGGACTTCGACACAGTTTGGGAGATCGAGGACGGAAAAAGCTTCCCGAAACTTCGTAAGCTTGAAAAGATGCTGAAGAGGTAATTAAAAAAGGCGGCAAATGCCGCCTTTTTGTTTTGCTTATTTCTTTTCTATCGGCCTTACGGGCACGCCTTTGCTTGCGAGGTATTCTTTCACCTGCGGGACAGTAAGGGTGCCGAAATGGAAGAGCGAGGCCGCGAGAAGGGCATCCGCTTCGCCTTCCACGGCGCCTTTGTAGAAGTCTTCCAAGCAGCCGGCGCCGCCGGAGGCGATAAGGGGAACGTTTACGGCGTCGTGCACAGCCTTGTTCATGGCGTTGTCGTAGCCGTCCTTGGTGCCGTCCTTGTCCATGGAGGTGAGAAGGATCTCGCCGGCGCCTAAGTTTACGGCGTATTTGCACCACTTGATGAGGTCGATGCCGGTCGCCGTGCGTCCGCCGTGGACGTAGACTTCCCAGATGGTGTTCTCGTCGACGGCCACGGGAGAGATGTCCCAGCCCCATTCGATCTTGTGAGCTTCCTCAACGTTCACTTTAGTGTTGAGGCGGCGGTCCCTGGCGTCCGCAGCGAGGCAGATGCACTGCGTGCCGAACATCCTGGCGCCTTCCTTTAAGATCTCGGGGCGCATGACGGCCGCGGTGTTTACGCCGACCTTGTCCGCGCCGGCTCTCAAGATGCGCTGCATGTCGTCGGTACTTTTGATGCCGCCGCCGACGGTAAGCGGCATGAAGATGACTTCGGAGGTCCTGGAGACGAGGTCGACGATCGTATCCCTTCCCTCGTGGGAAGCGGTGATGTCAAGGAAGACAAGCTCGTCCGCGCCCTGTTCGTTGTACTTCCTGGCGTATTCCACCGGGTCGCCGACGTCGGCCAGACCGAGGAAATTAACGCCTTTCACCAATCTTCCGCCCTTCGTGTCGAGGCAGGGGATGATTCTTTTCGGGGTGGTCATAATGTCTTCCTATTTTTTGTGGTGACAATGTTCGCAGCCGCAGGAGGCGCCGTGCTCGTGCTCGATCTGGTGGCAGGACTCAGATGCCTTGCATTTGTAGTCGGTCTCGTAGAAGCCGCTGCCTTTGAAGATTATTCCCGCTCCCCCGCTGATCAGTCTTTCCACATGCCCTCCGCATTCGGGGCACTTCTTTAAGGGTTCCGCGGTTATCTGCTGGAATTTCTCGAACTCATATCCGCATTTTTTGCAGCGGTATTCGTAAGTCGGCATGGCAATTTTACCTTTGTGTTAACGGCGCTTCAACTGCAGCGCCTTGCCGCTCAGGGCATCGTAGAATTTGTAATCCTCCAGGTCCATCTTCGGATTGGAAGTTATGGTCAGATTAGCGTTGTACTGCTCTTCTATTTTCTTGAGGATGTCCAGATTTTCCCTTAAGCTGACAGCCACGCTGGGATTGACATCGATCCTGACATTCTTTTCCTTTTCCAAAGAAAGCAGGGACTGCAGCGCGCGCTGGAGTTCGAGGCAGATGGAGAGGAGCGATTTCACCAGTCCCCTGCCGTGGCAGTAGGGGCACTCGTCGTAGACGGACTGTCTGATGGACTCTGTGACGCGCTGACGCGTCATTTCCAAGAGGCCGAACTCGGACAAGGGTAAGATGCTGCTCTTGGCCTTGTCGCGCTTTAAGGCGCTCTGGAGGCGCATCACTACTTCCTTCTGGTTCTGCTTGGAATGCATGTCGATGAAGTCGACCACGACCAGGCCGCCGATGTTCCTCAATTTGAGCTGGCGGGCGATCTCGTCGGCCGCCTCAAGGTTCGTCTTGGTGACGGTCTCTTCCTGGTTGTCGCTGGAAGTGTGGCGTCCGGAGTTCACGTCTATGGCGATCATAGCCTCGGTCTGGTCGATGACGATGTAGCCGCCGCTCTTCAACCAGACGTTGCGCCTGAAGGCGCGGTCAATGTCTTTCTGGACGTTCCATCTCTCAAAGATGGGTACGTCGCCTTCATAGAGCCTGACATTGTTCTTCGCCTCGGGCACGAAGCTCTTGACGAAGGTCATGATGCGGTCGTAGTCAGGTTTGGTGTTGACTACGATCCTTGAAACGTCCTCGCCGTAACTGTCCCTGATCGTCCTCAGAACGAGGTCGAGTTCGGGATGCAGCAGAGCCGGAGCGGAAGTGGTCCTGTGCTTTTCCTCTATTTCCTTCCAGGTGTTGACGAGGTAGGCCACGTCGTTCTCGAAAGCCTTCTGAGTGCAGCCCTCTGCTGCCGTTCTTATGATTAGTCCGCAGCCTTCCGGAAGGTTCACTTCCCTGGCCATCTGGCGCAGTCTTTTGCGCTCCTGGACGTTCGATATCCTGCGGGAAACGGCGATCTGCTTTTCAAAGGGCATGAGTACCAGGAAGCGGCCCGGCAGGCTTATGTCGGTCGTCAGGCGGCAGCCTTTCGTGCTGATGGGCTCTTTGACGACCTGGACGATGATCTCCTGCTTCTCTTTCAGGATGTCGGAGATCTTCATATCCTTGCGGTTCTTGGGACGGTTCTTGTTCTGGTTTTGATTCTGATTCTTCTTCTCGCCTTCTTCCTCGTCCTCGTCGTCAAGTTCCATGGCGTCGAGGTTCGAGGCGAAAACGTCGTCGATGTGGATGAAGCCGTTCTTCTCGAGACCGATGTCGATGAAAGCCGCGTTTATGGCCGGGATGATGTTCTCCACCCTGCCCTTGTAAACGCTGCCCATATGGCGGTGCTGCTCGTCGCGCTCGATGTAGTATTCCTCAAGCTGCTTGTCCTCGACGACAGCCACACGCCTTTCCTGGGCCTGCTCGGTATCGATTATGATCTCTCTTTCTATTTTTTGATTTTTCATTTAGATTGGATAAATTTTGTTCCCGGATCTTAAGGCAGCCTGATCTTTTCCAGGCAGTTCTGGAAAACCGCGGACAGGCAGTAATTGTAAATGGCTTCGTCCCCGGCGTTCTCCAAGCCTTCGACCGGAATAGTGACAGCAAAAGATTGCTTTATTTCCTTAGCGTAGACGGAATTTCCGTCCGAAGCGCGCTTAATGGTCACGCGCATCACGACATGGGCGGCGAATTTGTGCGACCCCATGTACTCGTTGAATTTTTCGGTGTAGATCTTGACTACGTCGCACAGGACGTGATAGTCGCTCTTCTTGGGATCCGTCACCATAGTCTGGCCGTGGCGTCTCATGAAGATCTCCCATTCCTTGTCGGCCCAGGCGGAAAGGTCGCTCTGCGTTTTGACCCAGCTCCACTGGCCGTCCGCTATGGCCCTTATTTTGCCGATCTTCCCGTCAGAAAGAACGGGAACCGCGACCTTGTCGAGGAAAAAGACGGCCGGGCTTCCGAGATTGGCCTGCTCCGCGACCTTCACATTGGCGTTGCGAAGGACGAGCGTCGAACTGCAGCCCGCAAGGAAAAGCAGGGCCAAAAGGATCAGACTACGCCATGCCATTGGCACCCCGCTCCGAAGTCAAGGATCTTCCTGAGGAAGGCCTCGTCGATAACGGGAGCTTCGAAGTATTTTTCCTTCAAAGCGGCGCGTATCTTTGATACGTCGAAAACAGGTTCGCCGAACAGGTAGCGCAGATATTCGCTGATCTCCAAACAGAAACTGATGTTGATCCCGAGAGCGGCGAATTTCTTCACCTCTTCCCTCAAAACCTGCTCAGACTGCTCGAACGTGCAGTCGACGAATTCCACTCCGCCCATCTCGATCCATTTGCATCCCTTGACCAGCAGTTCGCGGATCTTGGGAGGATTCGGGTGAGTCAGATGGTAGACCTGGCCGACGGACTCGGGCCGTTCGCAGAGATTCATGATATTGCTTACGACGCAGTCGACCGGGATGAGGTTCACGGTCGTGTCGGAGGGGCAGGGAAAGCGGAAAGGATAGTTGACGTAGTTTCCGTTCGTGTAAAGATCGTGCTTCTTGTAAAATTCGGCGTCTCCGTTGATCTTGCGCACTACAAGGCGTTTCATCAAGGCGAAGACCTTGGCGATGTTATAGAATCCCGTGAACGACAGGCACTTCCCGTTCACGGTGTCCCCTATTATGACCGCGGGGCGGTAGATAGTCGTCTTGACGCCGTTTTCGTCGGCGAACTTTTTGACGGCCTGCTCTCCCTCGTACTTGGTCTCTTCATAGGGATTGCGGAACTCCCAGTCGCACTTTGCTACTTCTTCCTTTACGACATGATTGGCCAGGCCGCTTACGTAGGCCGTGCTGATGTGCTGAAGGCGCTTGATGCCGTAGCGTTTCACGAAGTCAAGGACGTTAAGAGTTCCCTGGTGGTTTATTTTCTCAGTCACTTCGCGCTGATCTTCGCTAAAGAAAAGAACAGCGGCGGAATGCCACAATTCGTCGACAGATCTCAGTTTCTCGCCCCAAACGGCGTCGTCGACGCCCAAATTCGGCAGAGTGATGTCGCCTTCGACCAACTCGAAAGTCCCAGGCAGTTCGCGCCAATTGGGATCGATCGCTTCCAAAACAGTCAAAACACGGTCTTTAGCCGAAACTGTCCGCTTCGCTCTGGCCAAATACAGCACATGCCAGCCGCGAGCAAGGAACTCGCGTCCAAGATGGCCTCCCAAAAAGCCGGTGCCGCCAGTCAGAAAAACCGTTTTACTCATCGATAATTTCCATACCAGTTGATTATTCTCACTAAATATGGGGATTATATCATAAGTGGCTCTGAAAATGCAAACCGCCGGGGCCTAAATTACCTTGCTTTTGCCAGTCTTATTTGCTAAACTTTTTTCTCGGTTTGAGACCATAAGTTAAGGAGAGATGCCGGAGTGGTCGATCGGTCCGGTTTCGAAAACCGGTGTACGCATTAGCGTACCGTGGGTTCGAATCCCACTCTCTCCGCCACTAACAAAAAAGGAGTCAAAAATGGGCGGCTTTTTCGGTGTTGCATCGAAGTCTGAGTGCAAACTCGACGTCTTTTTCGGAACTGATTACCACTCCCATCTGGGGACCAGGCGCGCCGGCATGGCCTTCGTAGCCAAGGACGGCAGCCTCTCCAGGATCATCCACGACATCAGCAACGCCCCCTTCCGCTCCCGCTTCGAGGAGAAGCTCGAATCCTTCTCCGGCAACATGGGCATGGGCGTTATCAGCGACTTCGACGCCCAGCCTTTGATCATAAGATCGCACCTCGGCGAATACGCCATCGTCACGGTCGGCATCATCAACAACACCAAGGAGCTCATAGAGGAAGTCTGCCAGCGTCACGCCGTGCACTTCTCGGAAACCAGTCTTGGCGAGATCAACATGACCGAACTGGCAGCCGTCCTCATAAATGAAGGCGAAAGCTTCGTGGACGGCATACAGAACCTCTTCAAGAGGATCGACGGCTCCTGCTCTTTGATGCTGCTCACAAAAGACGGCCTCTACGCCGCCAGGGACTTCCATGGCAGAACACCCATAATATTGGGCGAAAAGGACGGCGCCCGCGCCTTCACGATGGAATCCACCGCCTTCTTGAACCTCGGCTACAGCACCGTCAGGGAACTCGGCCCGGGCGAAATAGTGAAACTCACTCCCGACGGCACGGAGCAGATCCTGGCCCCCTGCGGCAAAAGGAAAGTCTGCGCCTTCTTCTGGGTCTATTACGGCTTCCCCGCCTCCACCTATGAAGGCCTCAACGTCGAAAAATTCCGCTACGCCGCCGGACAGAAACTGGCCGAGAACGACAACGTCGACATCGACCTGTGCGCCGGCGTCCCCGATTCCGGCACGGGCTACGCCATAGGCTACTCCAATACCCGCCACGTCCCCTTCGGCCGCCCCTTCACGAAGTACACCCCGACCTGGGCCAGGAGCTTCATGCCGACGACCCAGAGCGTCAGGGAAGTCATCGCCAGGATGAAGATACTCGTCGTCAAGCCGCTCCTCGATCAGAAGCGCGTTCTCTTTACGGAAGACTCCATCGTGAGAGGCACGCAGTTAAGGGACATCGTCTCGAGAGTCTTCTCCGCCGGCGCGAAGGAAATGCACTTCCGCTCCGCCTGCCCGCCGTACCTCTTCACCTGCAAATATCTGAACTTCTCACGTTCCGGCTCTAACGTTCTCAGCCTGGCCGCCAGACGCGCCATCAACCACCTCGAGGGCTTCTCAGAGACCGTTCCGGAAGAATACCTGCAGTACGGCTCCGAGAAATACGAAGCAATGGTAGACCACATCAGAAGAGAGTTCTCGATGACCACGCTGCGTTATCAGAACCTCGACGACATGCTGGACGCCATCGGCCTTCCCAAGGACGAAGTCTGCACCTTCTGCTGGACCGGCAAAGAATAAGTTCAACCAACAAAAAAACCGGCATACTCCTAAGGCGAACACACGGAGGCCACGAGTTCCTCTAAAACGGCGGTGGCAGTAGTGAGCCGCGGAGTGTGCCGGTTTTTTTGTGACGAGAACTTACAGCCTGCCCCTGCGGTTGATCACCTTCGTGCAAATGGAAGAGTGCTTTTCGTGCGTGTTGTCGCCGCAGATGTAGACATTGTTTATGAAAATGCCGGCGTAATCGGCGTTGACCTCGATATTGAATTTTTTGGCGGAACCGGGCGCCATATCCCCTGCGCTGATGGAAAAGTCCTTGTTGCTGGGATCGGAGATCAAGGAAATGCCTATGGGGAGCGTATAGTTTATGACTACGTTCTCAGCCGTTTCGGAGCCGGAATTCTTGATCGAGACTGTGTAGTTGTAGCGATCGCCGACTCTGCACTGCGTCGGGCCGGTGAACTTAAGCTCAAGCATGGCCTTGTAAATGCCGGGGGCGGGGCACGGCCGTTTTTTCTGCGGCTTCACGGGCTTCTTCCTGACTTTAGTCTCCGCGGCTTTCACCTGAGCCAGTTTTTCCTTGGCCAGTGCTGATCCGCCTTGCGCCGCTTTCTCATACCAACTTATGGCGGTCTTGCGATCGTCCGGAACGCCCCAGCCGTTGTAATATATGTCGCCCATCAGCTTTTGCGCCGCGGGCTTTCCGGCGTTGGCCGCTTTGCCGATCCATTGGTTGGCCTTGGCCAGGTTCTTGTCAGTTCCCCTGCCGATCAGGTAATCTATTCCGAGATTGATCCAGGCGTCTATGTGGCCTTTGTCAGCGGCCGTTTGAAAATATTTGAAAGCCGCCGGATGGTCTTCGGCGACGCCGTCGCCGTATTCGTACATAAGGCCCAACTTATAGAGCGCTTCGGTGTCATCTTTGGCGGCCGCGTTTTTATACCATCCCAGGGCGTAATCGTACTTTTTCAAATAGTAATTGTAATTGCCCAGCAGCGTCATGGCGCCCGGCCGTCCGGCGTAGGCCGCGTTGGCCAGATATTTCAGAGCGGTCTCAACGTTTTTTTCCTTCCCGCCGATCTCGAACAGATAGTAGCGGCCTATTTTTTCATTGGCCTCGGGATCCGATTGCTGAGCGGCCAATTCGTACCAATAGGCGGCGGATTCATATTCTCTGTTTTCCTCATAGAGCCTTCCCAGCTTGACCTGGGCGGGAAGGTAGCCGAGACGGGCCGCTTCAGTAAGGGATTCCTTGTCGCCTTTTCGCGTCAGCTCCGCGGGATCGACACGAACGGATTCCGCGTCCGGCTTCGCTTTGTTTGTCTCAACGTTTGCGAGCTCTTTTGAAGGCGCCGGAATCTCTTCCTTTTCCTCTTTCGCTTCCGCGATCAGTATTTCTTCCGCTTCAGCTTTTGCATTCTCATCCTCTTTCTCTTCAACGACGGGAGGGATCTCCTCTTTCTCCAACTCATCGGCGATCAGCATTTCTTCGATCTTCTCTTCAACGTCCGGAGTCTCTTCTTTCTTCTCTTCAACAACAAGCGTTTCTTCCGCTTTCTCTTCTGGTGTTTCTATTTCAGTCTCTTCCGCTTCCAAATCGTCGGCTAAAATAGCTTTCGCTTTCTCTTCTATAGAGACGGTCGTTATGGGAGCATTGTTTTTCCTTTCCAGCAGAAGCATGACAACCGCCACGCTAAGCGCGGTTATCACCATCAGGAGGATGACGGTAGTGATGGAAACGCCTGATCTTTTGGAATCGTTGGACATGATCTATAATGGTCGGTTTTTAGGGCTATTTTGAAAAGAATTCGCAGGTCTTGGCGAGGCCTTCCGCGAAACTGAATTTGGGAACGTAGCCCAGGAGCTTTTCGGCTTTCGTTATGTCGGCGCTGGAGTGCATGACGTCGCCGACTCTCGGCGGCGCCATCCTAGGAGGAAGATCAGTTCCCATGATCTTGTTTATGGCCGCGTGCAGTTCAAGCAAGCTGACGGTCTGCCCGCAGGCGATGTTGAAGACTTCGCCGGAAATGCCCGGCTTTTCAGCGGCCAGAAGATTGGCTTCGACGTTGTTCTTCACGTAGGTGAAATCCCTGGTCTGTTCGCCCGTTCCATAGATCACGGCCTGTCTGCCATCCTTGGCGGCGGAGCAGAAGAGCGGAATGACCGCGGAATAAAGGGACTTCGGATCCTGACGTTCGCCGAAGACGTTGAAATATCTCAGAACCACCGTCTCCAGCCCGTAGATATAGGAGAAGGAGCGGCAGTAGTATTCGCCGGCCAGTTTCGTAACGGCGTACGGCGATATCGGGTCAGGCAGCTCGAGCTCGCTCTTCAGGGGCGTGTCTGAATTGCCGTAGGCCGAGGAGGAACCGGCGTAAACGAGCCTTTTGACTTTGTTTTCCGCCGATCTTCTAAGAACGTTCAGAGTGCCCATGACGTTGACGTCGGTGCTTTCCTCGGGGTTCTCGACGGACCTCGGTACGGAAGCGACAGCCGCGTGGTGCAGCACGTAGTCGACGCCTTTCGTCACCTTTTCCATCAAGGCTTTGTCCCTGATGTCGCCTTCGTAAAACTCGACGTCGTTGATGAAGGAGTTCATGTTTTCCGGTTTGCCGGAAAAGAAATTGTCGACGACGCGGACAGTATCTCCGCGTTTCACCAGTTCTTCCGCCAGGTGCGAGCCGATGAAGCCCGCGCCGCCTGTAACCAAATAAGTAGCCATAGTCTAGTCAAGGAGAGAGACGAACCATTCGGGAGGCCTTATGGGCCGCAATTGCTTGTAATCAAGACAAACGTGCAGCGTGTATCCGTCCACCAGGAGCGTCTCTCCCCTTTTCACTTCACACTTTACTCTAAGTTTAATTCCTTCGAAACCGTCCACCCGCGCCCTGATCGTGAGAAGGTCGTCGTAGCGGGCCGGCGAATGGTAATTGCAATGGGCTTCCAAAACAGGAAGCCCGATGCCTTTCTCTTCCATTTCTTTGTAGGTGAGCCCCAGGCTGCGCATCAGCTCGTTGCGGCTCCTTTCAAAGAAAACCAGATAGTTGGCGTAGTAGACCACGCCCATCTGATCTGTGTCCGCGTAAGGGACGCGGTAAGTGAGCTCAACTTCTTTCATCAAAAGGGAGGTTCTCCGTAATCGTTGATGTCGCTTGAACCGGAGGTTTGTTCGCGCTGGCCTTCATTCTGATTTCCGCCTCTGAAACCGAAGCCGCCCTGGTTGGAGCCCTGGTTGGGGAAGCCGCCCTGACCCTGATTCTGACGGTCGCTCTGACAGACGTAGAGGATGTAGTCGGGATCGCGGTCGGACTGATGGTAATTATTGGAGAAGATGAGTATCCTCAGAGACTGCAATGAGCCGCTCAGATAGTCTTTGCCCTTGCGGTCCCTGTTGCGCCAAAGGCCCGTCAGTCTTATGCTGGCCCTGATCTGGGGTTCCTGGGCAGGCTGTTCCTCACCCGCCTGGTCCGGCCTCTCCGTCTGGGCAACCTGGAGATAGTAATCGGGATCCCTGTCTCCTTTCTTGAAGTTGTTGACGGTTATGAGGGCGCGGGCGCGCCCGGAGATGTTTCCTGCGAGCATCATGTTTCCGTTCTGGTCCTTTTCTTCCCAGAGTCCCATGACCCTCAGGGGTTTGTCACGCTGCGGCGAGGTGTTGCTGATGAAATCTGACATAGATTTACTCCTGAATAGAGTTTATGATTACTACTGTTCGGTAGGTTTTTCTTCCAAAGTTAGCTCCACGGCCTGCTCGTCGCAGTCCGGGAATTTCGGGCAGTTGATGCAGACGCTCCAGATCTTGTGCGGCAGTTTTTCCTTTTCGATCTTTTCGAATCCGCACTTTATGAAAAATTTCGGAACGTAGGTCAGGGCGAAGATCCTTTTTATGCCGAGCGCCCTGGCGTCCTTGGCGCAGGCTTCGACGAGCCTTTTGCCGATGCCCATGTCCTTGTGGCCTTCCGCGATCGTAAGCGAACGGATCTCGCCCAGGTCTTCCCAAACGATATGCAGGGCGGCGCAGCCGATGATCTCGCCCGTCTCGGTGTCTATCGCGACCGTGAAGTCATGGACATGCTCGTAGAGGTCGGAGAGCGCCCTCGGCAGAAGCTTGTATTCCGCCGCTTCGCTCATGATGAGTTCGTAGACCTTGCGCATCATGCTCAAGGTCGGTTCCACAAGTTCGTATTTCATTTGGCCATTTCTCCTATGGGATGCTTGATCTCCCCTTCCCGCAAAGAAAAAGCGCGCCAGGAAGGAAGTATCTCCTCTTCTCTCAAACTTATCACGCGAAGGACGGATTCCGCTATGATTTTCGCCCACTCTGCAGGAGACTCAGACCTGCCCGTGAAGAACGAGACGGAATTTATGAGCCTTCCGTCGGCGAGCGTTTCCGGCCCGGCCGGGCAATTCAGGTTGAGGCCTATGCCCACTATGAATTCGCCGCCGTGCTCCTCGACGAGTATCCCGGCCGTTTTCGCGCCGCTTATAACGACGTCGTTCGGCCAAACGAGGTTCGGTTCCAGGCCGCTCTTCACAAGGCATTCCGCCACGGCAAGTCCGCAGGAAAGGGACAGCAGCCCCGGCGAACTGACTTCGGACGCCGGCAGAACGACGCTCATCATCAGGTTGCCGTCAAAGGATTCCCAGCTTTTGCCGTACTGTCCCCTGCCCTTGAGCTGACGGTCGCTGAAAAGGAAGAAAGGCGATCTCTCGCCCTTTCCCAAAAGGGTCCTCGCTTCGTCCATGGTGGAGGCGCATTCTGTGATGTGGAAAGACTTCATGCGTCAAGCCCCAGGTCCGCGGCGGGCGCGCTGTGGGTTATGGCGCCGACGCTTATGCGCTGCACTCCGCAAGCGGCGATGCTTTCAAGATTCTCCAGCGTCACGCCGCCCGTGGCTTCCAGAACGACGCTGCCTCCTAGTTTTTCGGCCACCCTTTTCATCTCGTCCGCCGGCATGTTGTCGAGCATCAGGATGTCGGGCTTCAAGCCGGCAAGTTCCACGGCCTGCTCAAAAGTTTCCGCTTCGACCGCTATGGGAACGCCGGGATGATCCTTCCTGGCCTTCTCCATAAGCTCTTTGTAGCAAAGCCCGGAATAGGCCAGATGATTGTCCTTGAACATGATCATATCCCCAAGATCCATCCTGTGGTTCGTTCCTCCCCCGCAGCGCACCGCGTACTTGTCCAGGAGACGAAATCCGGGCATGGTCTTCCTAGTGTCGACTATCTTTGCCTTCCCCTTGGCAAGGGCGGCGTATTTGGCCGTGAGAGTAGCCACGCCGCACATCCGCTGCATCATGTTCAGAACGGAACGCTCAGATGTGAGGATGGGCCTGAGCAGACCTTCGATCTTAGCGAGCGCCGAACCTTTCTCAAGCACAGACCCGTCCTCGCAGAAGAACTCTATCTTCGCTTCAGGGAAACCGAGTTCCAGTATCTCAAGACCGGAGACGGTCACGTCCTGCCTGGTCCTCAGGAAAAAAGACGCTTCTTTTTGAGGACAGGCGACCGCGCTCGTAAGATCGTGATCGAACTTATCCTCCGCCAACGCGCGGAAAAGCAGCAGGCTCGCGGCCTTTCTTTCCCTGGCCGAAAATCTCATTTGCCCTCCAGGATCTCCTTCATTCTGTTCGCGATCTTGGAATCGGCGTTGAGCTTCATGGGATCGAAAGCCTGGTCGTTGATAAGGCGGCCTCTGGTCTTCGACTTGTCAGCGTCGTACGCCATCTCTATGAACTTCATGGCTTCCTCGTGGCGTCCCTTGGCGATGAGCCCGACCGCCACCTGCAGCGCGAACTCGGCTCTCTTGGCGGGCGTGAGCTCCGCCAGGTTCAAGCCGCGGGTGTAGGCGATGACCATTTCCTCGAAGCGCTTCTGGCGCTGGAAATATTTGCCGATCTTGTCGAACATCTCGGGAGCGTCGCAATCCTCCCTGGAGAGAAGCGCGGAGTAAATGAGGTTGACGAACTGCGTGTCCTTCAACTTATCCCATTTGTCAGCCATCGCCATGTACTCTTTCCAGTTGATCGGCTCCGGACTCGCCAGCTCGTTTTTGAGTTTTTCGTGGAGCTGTTTCCTCTCGACTTCCTTGGCAAGCAGATCGACGTAGTTGGCCATGGAGAAGTTCATCGGGTCCTTCTTCAAATATTCCCTGATGATCTCAAGGCCCTCTTTTTCCCTGCCGTTCTTGGCCAGCATGTTCGAGAGGCGCATATAGGCTTCCGCCGACATGTCGTTGAGCCAGATCGCGTCGCGGTAAGCCTTCTCGGCCTCCTTGATCATTCCGTGATACTCATAGACGCCGCCAATGGCGGTGCGGCATTTGGCGAAAGATTTTCTCGCGGTGAGGTCCTCGAAGAATTCTTTCGCGACCACGTCGACCTTGCCTTTCCTTCCGTTGTTTATGTCTTCGAAATAGAGCGTGCCGCCGTTGTCGAAGACCTTCATGAGGTTGTCCCAGTAGGCCGTGTCCTTCTCCACTATTTCGGGAGTGATCTTGACCTTATGGTCGCAGAGCTCCATTATGATGCCGGCGGGCTTGAGATAGGGATACATCCACTCTATCGTGTAGCTTTCCTCCAGGAAGAAGGGGTGATTCTTGATGTTCCTGTCGTAGATCATCTTCGTCAGAATGGAGTTGAGGCGCATGACGCCCTCGATGCCGCGGATGCTTATCTTTCCGCCGTCCAGGCTCACTTCTTCGCCGACGTACTCGCCGCGTTTGATCCTCTTCTCGACGTCCTGGTAATAGAGCTCGAAGGAATACTGGAAATCGAAGTCCGAGGGGATGTAGATCGTGTCGACGCCCTTCTTGTGATCCTCCCTGGAAGCGTTCAGCCACTTGAGAAGCGTCCTGACCCAGCCCCAGACTTCCCTGGGCTCACTGTAGCGGTCCCTTAGCACGGTGGTATAGGAATCGTCCGCCAGGCCGTTCTGGGTGATGAGCCAGCAGTCCTCCCTCATCCTGTCGACGTTTATCATGTACATCGGCACGAATCGGCCGGGGTCGGTGCCGCCGTAGTAGATCGTGTTGGGCTTGCAGATCTTCATGATCTCCTCGCCGTAGATGTAGCCGAAATTCTTATAGCGGAGATTGTTCTCACCCCAGTTCTCGGTCGCCGTGATGAAGGGCGTGACAAAACAGAGGAAAGCGATGACGATGGCGCATTTTCCCGTGTGCTTGGGGAAGAGGACGGAAACGATGATGAAGACGCCTATTAATGCGAAGATCGCACCGTAGATCATACCTACCGCGGCGGAATAGACCCCCAGCTTGTGCAAAGCAGCCGAGACCAGGAAGTAATTGAAGGTCCCGGGGCGCAGGCTCTCAACGCGCACGGCGCAGATGAAGAAAAGCCCGTAGGCAGCGAAAGCGCCGCCGACCGCCAGCGCCAGCTGACGCCACGTGTCGCCGATCTTCTTCGCCTTCGGCAGAAGCACCGCCGTGATGGTGATCATGCCGGTGCCGACCAAAACAGCCAGCGCGGCGTGCGACATGATGAAGAAGACGCGGTTGATGTACTGGCTGGTGACGTCCAGCTTCGGGTTCATCAGGTAGCACATGCCGATGCCGCAGAAGAAGAAGGTGATCAAAACGAAGATCAGCCAGTTCCGCAATTTTTCCTTCTTCGCCACCACGATAATGGTGACGATGGAAAGGAACGCGAAGATCAAGGTCATGGGATACTGGTCCCAGGTGTCCATCAGGTAGAACCAGCACTGCAGGAGGAAAGTCTTGATTCCCCTGGCGAAGGAGAGCTGCTCATACTGTCCGCGACAGATGGCGTGCCACAATCCCTGCGTGGTGCGCGGGCGGCCCCAGTTCAGCTGAGGGTTCGTAGCCGAGGCGATGGGCAGCCAGAAATACATGCACAATCCGAGGAAGAAGGAAAGCAAAAGCCTCCCCCACTCCTTGTAGCCGAAGAATTTCCTGTTGATGATGTCCGAGACGATAAGGTAAGCCACGAACGGGAAAATGAACATAACGAAGAAATTGCCCTGCCTGAAGAAGTCGTCCAGACTTTCGCAGCCGAAAGGCGTCAGCCTGACCAAAACGCCGTTGTAGCTGAGGTAGTTGAAGACCCACAGCGAGAAGAAGAGCAAGAGGATGGCGTTCAGACAAAGCGCGACAAATTCCTCGATCGAGCGCTTGGAGCACCAGGCCGCCCAGGCCATGCCGCCGATCATCATGAAGACCGTGTAGTGGTTCGTGTTGGCGAAACCGAAAACGAAGGCCATGGCGTAAAAGACGCCCCTCTTCTCCGGATTGAACATAAGAATGAAGGAGAGGAACATCAGAAGCACCATGAAGAAGGCGTTCAGGGAATAGACTTCCGTGATGGTGCACTGCGACCAGGTTCCCGGCGTCAGGGCGAAGAGCACGCCCGCGGCGATGCCGCAAAGGGAGTTGACCAGAACAGGCACCGTAAGCCCGTATTTTTCCAACGCAGGAATGATGTGCATTCTGTGCAGCTCGTCGCTCTCATCGTCAAAGAAGAGCTCGCCGGCCTTCGTGATGATGAGGGTTATCATTCCGGCCGCCAAAGCTCCGGTGAAAGCCGAGAAGAGATTCACCCTGTAGGCGATGTCGTGCCCTATGGGCAGGAGCGAGAAGATCTTGGACATTATCGTCCAGAAGGGATATCCCGGCGGATGCGGGACGCCGAGGCGGTACGCCGCGGTGACAAGCTCGCCCGAGTCTTCCAATCCCACCGTCGGCTGCAGGGTGTAAATGTACACCGAGAGTGAAACGGCGTAGGAAAGCACGGCCGAGATCCAGTTAACGGGGCTGAACCAGGCGAACCAGGATGTCTCCCTTTTGTTTATGTCCATAATTCTCCTTATACAATTAGAGTTTAATATATAGATTATACAAGGAATGAGGGTACAAGTCAACGAGGGTTTTTGCGCGCAAAATGTTATAATGTAGTTTTAAGTCTGAGAATTATCCTATATGAACGAGGGCCTTACATACGCTGTCATAGGAACGGGCGCTTTGGGCGGCTACTACGGCGGTATGCTCGCCAAGGGCGGCAGGCGTGTCTGCTTCCAGGTCCGCACGGGTTTCGAGCTCGTTAAAAGTCAGGGACTCATCGTAGAGTCCTGCGACGGCGATTTTACTCTGCCCAATGCCGAAATTTACGCCAAAACTGACGACATGCCGAAAGCGGACGTCGTTCTGGTCTGCCTTAAAACGACCGCCAACCATCTCCTCAAGGGGATGCTGAAGCCGATCCTCAAGGAAGGAACGCTCGTCATCCTGGTTCAAAACGGTCTGCTTTTCGAGGAGGAGCTGAGCGAGGAACTTCCGGGCGTGCCGGTCGCCGGCGCCTCGGCCTTCATCTGCTCTTTCAAGGTCGCTCCCGGGCACATCAAGCACTGCGACTTCGGACACATCAGCTTCGCCTTGCTAAGTAAGAGCGAAGCGGCCTTGAGTCTGATTGAGAAAGTCAAAGACGACTTCACCGCCTGCGGCGTGGAAGCGTCCGTGGAAGCGGATCTCCCGACGCTGCGCTGGCGCAAGCTCGTCTGGAACATCCCCTACAACGGCATGACCGTCGTCATGGACACCAGTACGGACAAGCTAATGCAGAACCCGGAGAGCAGGAAACTAATAAGGGACCTGATGCTGGAAACGCAGCAGGGAGCCGCAGCCTGCGGCGTAAAGATAGAAAGCGATTTCATTGAGAAAATGCTTACCTACACCGACTCGATGGTCCCCTACGCGCCGAGCATGAAATTGGATTACGATGCCAAGCGTCCCATGGAGATAAAAGGGATCTATTCCAATCCCCTGAAAGCCGCCCTGAAAGGCGGCGCCGACCTGAAAAAGATCAGAATGCTGGAACAGCAACTTTATTTTAAACAAAGCGAGTATTTGAAATGACCAACCCTGTTATAACCGCTCTCGACGTCAGCGACCGCGAAGCGATGCGTTCGCTCATCAAGCAGCTCGCCCCTTACGGCGGCATCTTTAAACTCGGCCTGGAAATGTTCGTGGGCTTCGGCCCCGACATCGTAAAGGAAGTTATCGCGTCCGGCGGCAAAGTCATGCTGGATCTGAAGCTGCACGACATCCCCAACACAGTTAAAAAAGCCGCCAAGAATGCCGGGCTTTTAGGCGCGGAACTTCTGACCGTGCACGCCTCCGGCGGCAGCGCCATGCTGAAAGCCGCCGTGGAAGGCGTAAAGGAATCCGGTTCCAAAACGAAGATCCTGGCGGTGACCGTCCTGACCTCCATCGACGAGGAAACGCTGCAAAAAGAACTGGGCGTAGAGAAAAGCGTGCTCGAGCAGGTGAAGAGTTTGGCAATGATCGCAAAGGAAAGCGGCGTGGACGGCGTGGTCTGCTCCCCCAAAGAGATCAAGGCCATCAGGGAATGCTGCGGGCCTGATTTTCTTATCGTGACTCCCGGCATCCGCCCCAAATGGGCGGCCGTCAACGACCAGAAAAGGATCAAAACGCCGGCCGAGGCGATCGATGACGGCGCCAACTATATCGTGGTCGGCAGGCCCATTACGGAAGCGAATAGTCCGGCGGGCGCCATGAAAGATATTTTAAAAGAGATCGAGAACAGATGATGGAAGAATATCCCGACTTCACAAAAATGCACGAACAGAACAGGCGTTACAGGATGGTGACGATCGCCGCCCTCGTTTTGGCGGCCGTGGCCTTTTTCGTACTTTACCGCTATCCCCTTCTGAGAACTTACCAGAGCTGGAACAGCCAGCACGGCTACAACTCCAACGGCCTCATCATATTTTTGGGCAGTGCCTGGCTCCTGTTCGCGGCCAGGAAGAGCATGAAAGCCGCCAGCAAGGCCGTCTCCTACTTCGGCCTCGTTTTCCTGATCTTCGGGTTCGCCTGCACGCTGGGCTTGAAGAGAGCGGACTTCAACGCGGCGCAGACCGTCTTCTGCCTCTTCTGCTTCTGGGCGGCTATTCTCTATCTGGGCGGCTGGAAAATGGCCTCTTTCGCCATCTTCCCGCTCTTCATCATGCTATTCTCCGTGCAGTGGGGCTTGGGCAGCAGCATCATTTCGACGCACCTGAGGATACACTCCACGGACATCGCCTGCCGCTTCATCAACTTTACCGGCAAACTTTGGAACATCCAGGTCATACGCCAGGGCACTAATGTCTCCCTTGTCAACGTTCCCGACGTGCAGTTCGACGTGGCCGCGCCCTGCAGCGGTCTTCAGTCCCTTATCATGACGAGCGTTCTCTGCCTCGTCATGGCCTACTTCTATCTGAAGACCTGGTGGAAACGGATCGTAATGGTCCTTCTCATAGCGCCCATAGCGGTCCTGAACAATTCCTTGAGGATCGTCCTGATCGCCTACTGCGGCTCGTTCTTCACTTTCCTCGAGCACAAGCTGAACCTCAGCGAGGGCTGGGGACGCAACGTGGCTTTCGGCGCCTTCCACGAATATCCCGGCGTCGTCGTCTACACCCTGGGCTTCATCATGATCTTCGTCGCTTGTTCGATACTTGAAAGGCTGCCGGGCGTGGAAAGGCAGCTGGCGGCGGAAAAGAAAGCCAGAAAGCAGGCCGAGAAAGAAGCGAAAAGCAGAGGCGAAACGCCTCCTCCCGAAGAAGACGTCCGCGAGGACTTCGACGAAGGACAGGCCTCCCCCTATTACGCCAAGATCTGGAAGCACGCGCTTGTCGTTCTTGCCTTAACCTTGATCACTCTGTTTTTGGCCGGCAAAGTCAAGGAGAACATCCGCTATACGCCGGGGCTGGCCTACGCCACTATCCCCTACATGGTGACTGGCGACGGGCTTACCGTGAAAATGCTGCCTATAATCACCAACATCCCTTTGCAGACGGAAAGCAGGATAGCCATCCCCGTTCCGGTCTCGGAACTGGAACTGAAAGAGCTGCCGGAGGACACGGTCTACTTCAGGGCCTACTATGTGCCCAAAAAGCTCTGCGCTTCCTACGACTCGGTCATGAACAAGCTTTTCTCGAACACCGCGAAAGACGAAGAGCGCTACCAGGCCATCAGGGACATTGATTCCAAAACGCCCTTCGACGGGGTCAGCGCCACGCAGCTGGTCATGTCCGCCAGCTTCTGGCGCTCCAACATCGTTATGAAGGCCAAGGAAGCCAAGACGGGTGAGGATATGATGAGGGTAAGACAGCAGACGCAGCTTATCCGCGGCTTCGCTCTCATCCAGCTCGTGCAAATGCACCGCGCTCCGGAATCGCCCATGCTGGCGATCGTCCAGAACGACAAGGACCATCACTCTATCCACGCTCCGGAAGCCTGCTTCCCCAGCCAGGGCTGGACCATCGACGAGCCCACGGACTTCCCGCTCACTCTGGGCGAGACTTCCTTCGACGCCGCCAGGATGGACGTCAGCTTCATCCAGGCGAACATCAGGGAGACTATCATCTACTGGTACCAGTGCGACCACAAGCTGCACAACGCTTCCCCGAGCCTTTACGCCACGAGAAAATACATGTGGCTGCCCTTCAAGACGACGCTGGATCTGGTCTTCAAGGGGCTGGGCGACCGCTGGGCCTTCATCCGCTTCTCGGACCCCGTGCTCGAAAATGAAAGCTACGACGACGGCGCGGCGCGCATCAAGGAGCTCATAAACGAACTTGAACCGTATCTCACCTACGAGAAATAAATTTATGGCAGACTTCAAGCTCAATCAATTCAAAGGCACAAGGCTGACGACGGTCATCCTCATATCCATCGGGCTTTCCCTTTTCCTATGGGGACGCTACAAGCTGAACGGCTCGGAAGAGTTCACCATGGACGCCGAGGTCCTCTGCAACGTCAGCGATCCCGAGAAATTCACGGCCTTCACCTGCCTCACCAACTCGACCGAGGAGATGAGCATGGTCACCCTGACGGTCCTCTGCGCGAAAAAGGACCGCGACCTTCTGCGCTCCGACGATTTCTCCCTGATGCTCGACTTTTCCAGCGAGAGCCAGCACAATATCATCCCGGCCCTGGAACTGAAGCCCTCCATGGCCCGCTATCTCGGCCCCCAGGATTTCAAGAACAAATTCAAAGTGATAGACGTCGAGCCCAAGCGGCTGAAAGCGGTCATAGACACCATAAGCGACCGCAGCCTGCCTGTGGTGGTCGACATCAAGGGTACGCCCGGCGACGGCTACACGGTCGGCGCCACAAACATCACGCCCTCCTTTGTGACCGTCAGGGGCCCCCTGGCGCTGATCTCGAAGTTGGAGAGCGTGGCGACCGAAGCTCTGAGCGTGGAAGGCGTCAAAAAAGACTTGGACACTTTCTGCTCGGTCGTCGTTCCGGAAAAAATCGAGACTCACACCAGGAACGTCAGGGTGAAGCTGGACATCAGCCACGCCCCCAAAGTCATTTCGCTTGAAAAGGTCGCCGTCGAGCGCTTCGGCATCAGCCAGGGCGACCGCGAGGCCGTCTTCACCCCCTCAACAGTCGACATCACCATGGAAGTGCCAGTCGACGACGTCGGCGACTTCGACGCCAAGGAAGTCAAGGCCTTCGTCGACATCTCCAACCTCGCGCCCTCCGAATACACCCTTCCCGTCAAGGTCATGCAGTCCAGGGTCGGCCGCATAAAATCCATCGATCCCCCGGAGGTCAAAGTCTCCATCCAGAAGGGAACGCGGCCCCCTAAGCATTGACTTTGAAGGCCGGTTTTGGTAGCATAACTGACACAATTCTGAAAAAAAGGCGGTGTAGCCAAGTGGCTAAGGCAAAGGTTTGCAAAACCTTCATTCATCGGTTCGATTCCGATCGCCGCCTCCAAAAAATCTATCATAAACATGCCGAAGTGGCGGAATTGGTAGACGCCAGGGATTTAAAATCCCTTGTGCTTTTGCACGTGCCGGTTCGAGTCCGGCCCTCGGCACTCTCTTCCCGAGGTCGAAATTGATTAATAATTTTTCCCGCTTGCGCAAAAAGCGCAGAGTTATCCCTGACGGGCTTTGGACAAAATGCTCTGGCTGCGGGGAGATAATATACTCCAAGAAGCTGACCGAGGCCTTTGAAGTCTGCCCGAAGTGCGGCTTCCATTACAAGCTTCCCATAGCCGACAGGATCTACTGTCTCTGCGACGAGGATTCCTTTCTTGAATTCGACCATTCGCTCGTTTCCGGAGACCCTCTCGAATTCAGCGACGGCAAACCCTACCCCGAAAAGCACGCCGAGAACCGTGAGAAGACCGGCGAACCCGAGGCCGTCATAACCGGCACCGGCAAAATAGACGGTCAGGAGATCGTGCTGGCCGTGATGAATTTCGATTTCATGGGCGGCTCCATCGGCTCGGCGGTCGGCGAAAAAATTACCAGGGCGGCCGAACTGGCCCTGGAAAAGAAAATTCCCCTTGTCGTCGTCACCGCCTCGGGCGGCGTTAGGATGCACGAGGGCATAATCGGCCTCATGCAGATGGCCAAGACCGCCGCCGCCATCGGGAAACTGAAGAACGCGCACGTCCCCTACATAGTCATTCTGACCAACCCCACCTACGGAGGAACGACCGCCAGTTTCGCGACGCTCGGCGACATTATCATTTCCGAACCGAAAGCCATGATCGGCTTCGCCGGCGGACGAGTGATCAAGCAGACCATCCGCCAGGATCTTCCGGAGGGCTTCCAGACCGCGGAATTCCTTCTGGAGCACGGCCAGATCGACATCATATCCCCCAGGGGAAAGCTTAAAGAGACCGTGGGGAAGTGCCTCAAGTATTTATGTTCACAGGCATCGTAGAGACCTTAGGGCAGGTCCTTGAAACGAAAAGAACGGGAAATGTCCTCGAATTGACCGTAAATGCGCCTTTTGCCGGCGAACTGAAGCTCGGCGAGAGCGTGGCGATAGAAGGCGTGTGCACGACGGTAGTCAAAGCGGACAAAGTTTCCTTCACGGTCCAGCTCCAGGGGGAAACTCTGAAACGCACCTCTTTGGGCGGCCTGAAATACGGATCAAACGTAAATCTCGAGCGCGCCGTCACGCCCTCAACCAGGCTGGGCGGTCATTTCGTCGAAGGGCACGTCGACTGCTGCGTTCCCCTGCGCTCTTTCCACAGGGAAGGTCAGGACATGGTGCTGCGTTTCACGCTTCCCCCGGAACTTACGAAATACGCCGTACCTAAAGGCTTCATAGCCGTGAACGGCATAAGCCTAACGATCGCCTACGCCGTTCCGGACATCCAGCTTCACATTATTCCCGCCACTTTTGAAAACACTTCGCTGAAATTCATAAAGGTCGGCGATCCTCTCAACATAGAGACCGACATCCTTGGGAAATACGTTGTCTCAGCCTTAGGAAAATGAGGGATCTCAGGCACTACCATATCTGCTATTTTCTCTGGGTCCCGGCCATCCTGCTCTGCGTTACGGGCGTTCTGGCCATTTACAGCGCTTCCCTTGGCTACCAGTCCGACTACGTTTCCCGCCAGCTCGTCTGGCTTCTCATCGGGATAATCCTGGCGGTCTCCGTTTCCCTCATCCCCTACCTTTTTTTCCATCACTACGCCACCATTATCTACGCTTTCTCGCTGCTGTCGCTTCTCATGGTCCTCATAATAGGCCAGGAACGCAACGGAGCGAAAGCCTGGCTGGGTTTCGGCTCTTTCGGGATACAACCGTCGGAGTTCTGCAAGATCGCCGTGATTTTCCTTTTCGGACGCTATTTCGCGGATTTTGAGGAACACCGCTACAGCTGGAAATATTATCTGATGTCTTTCGGCATCCTGGCCATCCCCATGGTGCTTATCCTGCTGCAGCCCGACCTTGGGACCATGCTGACGTTTTTCCCCGTGGTCGTCGCCATGTTCCTTGTGACAGGCACTAAGCTCTCGCTTTTACTGACGACCTTTTTGGGCGTGGTCGCGGCTTTCCCGCCGGTCTGGATGTTCCTCATTAAAAATTACCAGAAGCAGCGCATACTGCTCACCTGGTATCCGGAAAGAGACCCCTGGGGCTACGGCTATCACGCCCTGATGTCGAAACTGACTCTTGGCAGCGGGATGCTTTTTGGCAGAGGTTACGGGGAATCGCGCATGAGCAAGCTGAATTTCCTGCCCGAACGGCACACCGACTTCATCTTTTCGGTCTTCGGCGAAGAGTGGGGCTTCATAGGCTCCGTGCTTCTGCTCTGCCTTTATTTCTTTCTCATCCTGGCCGCCCTCAGGATCGCCCGCGGCGCCAGGGACCTTTTCGGCGTGACGGTCGCGACCGGCATAGCGGTACTTTTGGCGACGCACGTCATAATGAACGTCGGGATGTGCACAGGGATGCTCCCTGTCATCGGCGTTCCCCTTCCCCTATTCTCTTACGGAGGCTCGTCGCTTCTCTGCACCATGATCGCCCTGGGCGTCCTGCAGAGCATCTACGCCGACGCAATGAATAAAGGCGCCTATTAAGGCGCCTTTATTTTTTTGAGTGTCCAGAATTTTACCTTACTTGACTTCAGTCATCTGAAGAGTGTAAGTGCCGTCCGCGTTTTTCTGGATCGTCTGGCCAGCCGGAGCAGCCGGAGTTTCCGGAGCCGCGGGCTGCTGGACTTCAGCTTCCACAGCCGGAGTTTCGGCGGCGGGAGCTTCGGGAGCTTCGCTTTCAGCCGTCTTGCAGCCGAAAATGGCGAAGGCGCAGAGCGCGAGGAATAAGAGGCTTAAGTTTTTCATGGATTTTCTCCTGATAAATGATTATTTGCATTTCCCGCATTTGCACTTCTTAGCGGCCCTTTCTTCCTCGATGGCGGCCTGAGCGGCGGCCAAGCGGGCGATAGGAACGCGGAAGGGGCTGCAGGAGACGTAGTCGAGGCCGTTGAAGTAGCAGAACTTCACGGATTCAGCGTCGCCGCCGTGCTCGCCGCAGATACCGACTTCCAGATTCGGGCGCGTGTCGCGGCCGAGCATGGTGCCGATCTGAACGAGCTGGCCGATGCCGTCCTGGTCCAGGGTCTGGAACGGGTCGGCGGGCAGGATTTTCTTGTCGAGATAGTCGCCCATGAAGGCGCCGATGTCGTCTCTGGAGAAGCCGAAGCCCATCTGGGTCATGTCGTTGGTGCCGAAAGAGAAGAACTCGGCGACCTCAGCCATTTCGTCGGCTAAGAGCGCGGCTCTCGGGATCTCGATCATCGTGCCGAACATGTAAGAGAGCTTCTTGTCGCCGGTGGCCTTCTTGACCTGATCAAAGACCTCGTCGCAGAGCTTCTTCTGGAACTTCAGTTCGTTGACGGAGCAGGTCACGGGGACCATGATCTCGGGTTTCGGATTGAAGCCTTCCTTGTGAAGCTCGGCGGTGGCTTCGAAGATGGCCTTGAACTGCATCTTGGAAACTTCCGGATAGGTGACGCCCAGGCGGACGCCGCGGTGACCCATCATGGGGTTGACCTCGTGGAGGCCTTCGCCGCGCTCGCGGACTTCCTTGACGTTGATCTTCAGAGCGGCGGCCAGCTCTTTCTGCTTGGCCTCGTCCTGCGGGACGAATTCATGCAGAGGCGGATCCAGCAGACGGAAGACCACGGGCTTGCCGTTCATGACTTTCATGGTGTCCTTGACACTGGCTTTGACGTAGACGCCCAGCTTGGCAAGGATGGCTTCCCTTTCCTTGACGTCCTTGGCCAGGATCATCTGGCGGAGCAGGAAGAGGGGCTTCTCGGAGTTCTTGCCGTAGAACATGTGCTCGGTGCGGAAGAGGCCGATGCCTTCGGCGCCGAACTTCAGGGCCTGGGCGGCGTCGGCGGGGTTGTCGGCGTTGGTCCTGATCTTCATCTTGCGGTTCTTGTCGACCAGCTTCATGAATTTCTGGAGAGCGGGGTTCTCGGAGGCGTCCATGGTCTTGACGGCGGTGCCGTAGACGTAGCCCTTGGAGCCGTTCAGGCTGATGACGTCGCCTTCCTTGAAGGTCTTGCCGGCGACTTTCATGGTCTTGGCGGCGGTGTTGACGTCAATGTCGGCGCAGCCGACGATGCAGCACTTGCCCCAGCCGCGGGCCACGAGAGCGGCGTGACTGGTCATGCCGCCGCGGCCGGTAAGGATGCCGGCGGCCACGCGCATGCCTTCGACGTCCTCGGGGTTCGTTTCTTCACGAACCAGAATGACGGGCTGCTTGGGGTTCTTCTTGACCGCTTCGCAGGCCGCTTCAGCCGTGAAGTAGATCTTGCCGACGGCGCCGCCGGGACCGGCGGGCAGGCCTTTGGCGATAACGGCCGCTTTCTTCTCATCGCTGGGATCCAGGATGGGGTGCAGCAGTTCGTCCAGCTGGGCGGGTTTGAGACGCATGACGGCTTCTTTCTCGTCGATCAGTTTTTCCTTCACCATGTCGATGGCCATGTTCAGGGCGGCCATGCCGGTGCGTTTGCCGACGCGGCACTGCAGCATCCAGAGCTGCTTGTCCTCGATGGTGAATTCGATGTCCTGCATGTCATGATAGTGCTTCTCGAGCTTCTTCTGGATGCCGTCGAGCTGTTTGTAAACGGCCGGCATGGCTTCCTCGAGGGACTTCATGTGCTTGTTCTGTTCGTTCTTGGTGGCCTTGTTCAGGGGG
Organism: bacterium; assembly: GCA_017650925.1. Classification (GTDB taxonomy): domain Bacteria; phylum Auribacterota; class UBA3054; order UBA3054; family UBA3054; genus UBA3054. The sequence continues at coordinate 19,517 of JAGCDY010000063.1, read as the reverse complement.
TTCGGGGTGCGGATGCCCGCGACCACGTCTTCGCCCTGGGCGTTGATCAGCCATTCACCGTAGAACTTGTGCTCGCCGGTGGCGGGGTTGCGGGAGAAGGCCACGCCGGTGGCGGAAGTCTCACCCATGTTGCCGAAGACCATGGCCTGCACGTTGACGGCGGTGCCCCAGTCATCGGGGATGCCTTCGATGCGGCGGTAGGCGATGGCGCGCTTGCCGTTCCAGGATTTGAACACGGCGCCGATGCCGCCCCAGAGCTGAGCTTCCGCGGTGTCGGGGAACTCTTTGCCGAGGACTTTTTTGATCTTGGCCTTGTATTCTTTGCAGAGGTACTGCAGGTCTTCGGAAGTAAGATCCGTGTCGCTCTTGTAGCCTTTCTTTTCCTTCAGGGCGTCCATGATGCCCTCGAGCTGGCGGCGGATGCCTTCGCCGTCGGCGGGTTCGATGCCTTCGGCCTTCTCCATGACGACGTCGGCGTACATGGTGATCAGGCGGCGGTAAGCGTCATAAACGAAACGCTCGTTGGTCTTGGCGATGAGGCCAGGGATCGTCTCGGTGCAGAGACCGACGTTAAGGACGGTCTCCATCATGCCGGGCATGGACTGACGGGCGCCGGAACGGCAGGAGACCAGAAGAGGATTCTTCTTGTCGCCGAACTTCTTGCCCATGACCTTCTCCATCTTGGCGACGGCGTCCTTGACCTGGCCGGCCAGGCAGGAGGGGTATTTGCCCTTGTTTTCGAAATAAGCGGTGCAGCATTCAGTCGTGACAGTGAAACCGCCGGGGACGGGCAGGCCGATGGAGCACATTTCAGCGAGGTTCGCGCCTTTGCCGCCTAGGAGGTTCTTCATGTCTTTGTTACCTTCCGCCTTGCCGGCGCCGAAAGTATAGACGTACTTCGGGGCTTTCTTGGCGGGAGCAGCTTTTTTGGTGGTAGCCATAATTTTCCTTTGTAAAGGTTAACTTAAGGTTGATTGATAAAAAAATATTATTAAGAGATGATACCAAAAAGTCCGTTTTAAAACAATGACAGCGACCCTCATCTTGTTGAAAAATACGGGACATATTGGTAACATTTTAAGGAAACGTAACAAAAGGAGCATCATCGTGAAAAAATTACTCTTATTCGTCATAGCCGCCGCGGCCTTCGCCGCCGGCGCCTCCTACCACCCGCCTGAAACGCAGGTCCTCTCCTTCCAGACCTGCAAGCAGACCGCCGTTATCAAGGCGGCGCTGGACAACGCCATGATGAACAGCATCTCCACCGGCGCCCTGCTCTGCCTCTGCCCCACCAACCTGACCGTTTCCATCAACGCGGAAGTGAAGGGCAGAGCCGAGAACGTCCTCTTCGGCAAAGTCGGCAAATGCTCGGTCAAGTACACCACCAAGCAGCAGAAAGTCGTCTCCAAAATAATCGGCAAGAACGCCAAGTTGGGCTTGGCGATCCATGTCGCGGGACTGGAAAACTACGTCAACCCCTCTTCCGTTTCCATAACTTCCAGCGGCGTTCTGCAGTCCGCGCTCATGGAAGCGGAGATGGCGACCTTCACCTATTTCTTCGGGCCCTCTCCCTACGTCGGGGAATTCCCCCTCGCCAAGCAGGGCAACAATTACGTCTGCAAACAGAAGATCGGCGACATCAACTACGACGTCAAGCTGACCTCCAAGGGCAACCTAACCATGAAGCTGAAAGCCATGGACGAGATATTGGAGACCAGCGTTGAGATCATTCCGGACTGAGCCGTAACATATTTTCTCTAATCTAAACAGGGGCTTTGTCATGAAAAAAATAATCTTTCTCGCGCTCATAGTGTTCTTTTCGGGCGTTTCCGAGGCCGCGACCAGCGTTTTCGCGGATTATTTGGCCTTCTCGAAAATTAAGCAGACCGTCACCCTTAGCGGGGACGTTTCCGGGGACATCCTGACGGCCATCGAAGGGGGCGACAACTTTTACCTTCTCGCCAGCGAGCTGGGGCCGAATTTTTCCGCCGCTTATTCGGAAGATGCCAAGAAGATCGTCGCCGGAGACAAGAAAGACGGCGTGACTTTGTCCCCGAAGAATCAAAAACTGACTTACTCCGTTAAGACCTCCAAGACAGGATTCGAATTTTCCTGCCATTCCCTTAGCCACGACTATTCCGTTCTGCCCGAAAAAGGCGCGATCTCCATGAACGGCACGGTCTCCTACGGCCCGCCCATGGACGCCTACACCTACAATTTCAAAGCCGAATACAATTCGGACGCGTACGTCCACTCCTTCCCGCTGACCAAGAAAGGCAAGAACTACGTCTACAAGGGAAAAATCTATTTCAGCAACTTCAGCATCAAGGTCAGCTCCAAAGGCAAAGCCACGGTGAAAATATCCGGCAACGACGTCCTGAAATTGTTCTGCCAGGCCTTCGCTGAAGAATAAAGGCTATTTTGCGAGCGTTCTCAGAAGCGCGATCTCCTTGGCGTAGCCGGGGAGTTCGTTGGGCGTTTCCAAAAAGAAAGGCAGATCCCGCAAAGCGGGATGATTGACGACCGATTCGAAAGTTTTCATTCCAAGCGTTCCCTCGCCTATGGGCGCGTGGCGGTCCTTGTGCGAACCGAGAGGGTTTTTGCTGTCGTTGATGTGAATGGCTCTCAAACGTCCAAGGCCGATGACGGAATCGAAATGTTTCAAGACGCCCTCGAGATCCCCTGTGATGTCGTAGCCGGCGTCGCTGACGTGGCAGGTGTCAAGGCAGACGCCGAGTTTTTCCTTGAGGGAAACGCGGTCGATTATCGCCCTCAATTCCTCGAAGCGGCTTCCCACTTCGCTGCCTTTGCCGGCCATGGTCTCGAGCATCACGAAAGTCGACTGCTCGGACTTCAGGATCTTATTAAGAAATTCCGCGATGAGCTCTATGCCCTTCTCTATCCCCTGACCGACATGGCTGCCGGGATGGAAGACGTACAAGCTGCCAGGCACGCCCTCGAGGCGCTCCATGTCGTCAACCATGACGCGCAAAGCGAAATCCCTGACGCCCGGGTCGGCCGAACAGGGATTCAGGGTGTAGGGGGCGTGGGCCAATATAGCTTCTATCCCGGCCCCCTCCCTTTCGCTGACAAACTTCCTCTCGTCCTCAAGGTCCCTCGCTTTGGCGCTGCCGCCCCTTGGGTTCCTTGTGAAGAACTGGAAGGTCGAGGCTTTGATCGCGACGGCATCCGCAAGCATAGCCATGTACCCTCCCGCGGAGGAAAGATGACAGCCAATTTTCAGCATTACATGACAGGGTCGAGTTTGACCACGGTGTCGACGCTCTGGCCGTTCCTCAGGACGGTGACGGTCACGGTCTTGCCGCTGTATTTGGTGATGGCGTCGCGGAAGATCTGCAGGCTCGCCATCTGCTGGCCGTTGACATAGGTGATGATGTCGCCTACTCTGACGTCGCCTTTGAAGCCGGCGCCGTTGGGAAGAAGCGCGGTGACAAGGATGCCGTTGACGCCGTACCTGGTCGCTTCCTCATCCGTCAAGCTGCGGCACTCGCCGCCTAACCTCGGCGTGTATTCGCTCTTCTGCCAGAAGATGGCGCGGTATTCGTAAAGGTCGACCTTGTGCGACTCTTTCTCGTGCAGGGTGCTGACTTTCTTGACGGTATAGGTGACAAGGTCGGCTTTGACTTCCACGGCCTTCTCGTAAAGCTCGCTGAGGTTGTCCTTCATGAAGCTCTTGTCATATATGAAAGCCGCATGTCCTATCGGATCGTAGCCTTTGCCGGTGTAGATGCGGTACAAAAGCTGGTCGCTGGCCTCTTCGCAGTCGATGAGCTCGGGACGGTCAACGGTTTTGCCCACGTGCGTCGGGCTGTTCTGGGAGCGGTAGTAGTTGTCGTTGTAAGGGCTGTAGGAACAGGCGGAAACAAAAATAGCCGCACAGATAAGGAGAAAATATTTTTTCACGAATTTATGTTTTGGGGTTGATTAACTGATCAAAGTTTTTTGAGAGCGTTCCTGACGTTTTTGATGCTCATTTTGGCGCACTTTATGGATGTCATGCCTTCGCTCGGTTCGTCCTGCTCTATTATCACCCATTTGGTGCCGCTCTCTTTGGCGGCCTTAAGCATGCCGAGAAGGTCGAGCTTGCCTTCTCCGACAGGGCGGTACTCGAAGGTCTCGCTCTTGGCTCCTTCTTTTTCCGCTTTGCCGATCAGGGCGTACATGTTGCCGCCGGGGGTTCCGACGTAATCCTTGAAGTGGACCAGGGGGCAGAGGCCCTTGTGCGACCTTAGGAAGGCGGAGGGATCGGTTCCGGCCACGTGGCACCAGCAGGTGTCCAGCTCGGACTTCAGCACATCTTTGCCGCAGTCGTCCAGGAGAATGTCGATGAGGTCTTTGCCCTCAAGTTTCTCGAACTCGAAGTCATGGCTGTGGTACAAAAGCTTTATCCCCTCTTTTTGGCAGGCTTCGGAGATCTTCCTCAGGTCGTCAAGATAGAAATTGTATCCGGGAGCGGCCGGCAGGTCCATCCTGCGGTCGGCCCAGGGCAGCGCGATGTATTTGCAGCCCAGGGAAGCGTAGAGTTTCGCCTGTCCTTCGGGATCCTTTATCAGTTCGTCCCTGCCGACGTGGGCGGAAATGATCTTGAGCCCGTATTTGTCGCAGAGAGCTTTGAATTCTTCCGGGCTGTACTGGTAGAAGCCGGCCAGCTCGACGCCGTCGTAGCCCGCTTCGCCAAGGGCCTTCAATACGCCCTCCAGATCCTTTTCACAGTCACCTCTCAAGGAATAGAGCTGGATGCCGACCTTCATGGCGGGCTTTGCGGCGGCTTTCGCTTCGCCCTTGGGGGCGCTCTTGCAGGCGCAAAGCACGAAAGCCGCGATAACTAGATAAAAGAGTTTTTTCATGGTTCCCTTTTTAATTTGGTTGTCCTAATATCATATCAAAAAAAGGCCCCCCGCATCGGGAGGCCCATTTTCCAATATCAGAAGTTGACTTGAAGTCCGCCGCTGATAACAACAGTTTCGTTATTCATATGTCTTTGTCCCCAGGAAAGTCTTTCCTTTCCTACCTAGGGCTACGGGATCGCTAGGACCCCTTCAATCTATCTTGCAAACCACCCGAATTGGCATCCCACGGCCAGATTTTAGCTGACACATCACCTCCTTTTTTGCCTAAATAGAGATGCCTGAGCGCAATTGCCTATTTCATTGTCTCCTCATTGTACCCAATGGCGTATCTTTTTGTCAACCCCTCGCCCTGGCCAAGGCCTGGCCCAGGAGGATCTTGCTTCCCAAGGAAGCGGTCTCCGCCCACTGGAAGCGGTCCTTTTCGAAGGCGATGACGACAGTCGAGCCGAACTCGAAAGCCGCGATCTCGCGTCCTTTCCTGGCCTCGAAGCCGCCCGCGCTGGGAAGCGGGAACTTGGTCGTTATCTCGCCGACGTTGAGGGCGCCCACCGCCGCCATGATGAAGCGGCCGCGGCCCGTGTCGAATTCCATGACGACTCTCTGGTTCGTCACGAAGACATCGGGGTGCTTCTCGACCCAGGAAAGGAAGACCGGCTTCTTCGCGCCCCTGATCAGTTCGGCTCCCAGAAGTCTGGCGTCGCAGGGCGCGTAGATCCTGTGAAAGTCCGCGGGCGAAAGATAGAGGATGGCGTAAAGCCCGCCTTCGTAAGCGGCGCAGTCCCTTCCCATCAGAGTTTCAAAAGAGCACTTCTCCCCTTTCACGACGAGGATCTCCTTTTCCGAGACGAAGCCCATTTGGGAGAGCAGCGATTCCGTGGGCGTCACGAGACCGTCTGGATCGGCGTCAACGGGACGCGCCTCGGGTTTGGGCTCCCTCAAGAAGAATTCCAGCAAATCGGAGAAGCCCCTCTCCGGAACGTCCGCCAATCGAACGTCGATGGAATAGAGCTTGGCGAAACGGCTGATCAGAAAGCGCGCAAAAAAAGTGGGCCGTTTTATGGTGGCGAAGAAACGGAAAATCTTTCCGCAAAGACCCGCGGGGATGAGACTGACGAAAAAATTCCTCATCACGACCTCGCCTCGAATTCTTCCTTAGAATAATAGACTTTGACGAGCGTCAGGCCCTGGGGCGGCGCCACGCTCGTCATGCGGCATTTGGCCTCGCCTGAGCAGAGGGCGTCGACTTCTTCAACTTTGACCCTGCCTTCGCCGACCGCGAGAAGAAGCCCGACCATGGAGCGGACCTGCTTGTACATGAAGCCCTTGCCGAAAATGTCGATCGCTATCTCGCTGCCGGAGCAATTAATTTCAACGGCCGTCACGAGGCGCAGCGTAGCTTCGTTCGGCTTTCCGGACTTGACCTGAAGACCCTTGAACTCCCTTTCCCCGACCATCACGGCGGCGGCGGCGCGCATCGCTTCGATATCGAAATCGCGCCTGATCCAGTAATGGTATTTCCTGGTCATGACGTCGTCGCTGTCAGCCGTGTAAACGCAATAGCGGTAGTGCTTGCCGAAGGCGTTGAAGGTCGGATGGAAGGACGCGTCTACCGTTTCGACTTTCGTTACCGAGATGTCCTCGGGCACGAAGCTGTTCAGGCCCTTCAAAAGCTTCTCAGCGGGAATGTCTCTGGACGTCCCGAAGGAGACCGTCTGGCCGAGGGCGTGGACGCCGGAATCAGTCCGGCTGGAAGCCGTCAGGGTTATGTTTTCCCTAAGAAGCTTCCTTAGCGCGTCCGTCAGCTCGCCCTGGACCGTCCTGGCGCCTATCTGATACTGCCATCCGCAGAACTTCGTCCCGTCGTAGGAGACCGTCAGCTTCCAAAAATGCGTTTCGCCGCCACCAGGAAGCGGCAAAACTTCCTGACTTCTCGCGCTCTTCGGGGCTAGAGGCTCGTAAAGCTTCAGCGTCACAAAAGAAATGAAGGGACAAATGTACATCAGGAAGACCACGTTGGCGGCGACGATGCCCATCCCGAGCAAGACCAGGGAAAACCCGGCGACCATCCCCGCCCTGTACCAGGCGGCGTGGGCGTTTATGAGGTAAATGAACGGCAAAAGCAAAACCAGCGGAACAAGGACACAGAAAAGCCCGAGTAAATAAAGGCAGTAGCACTTTACGCTGAAAAAGAGATGCGCGAAAGGCCTTTTGAAATAATGGACAACGTACGACAGCAGAAGTTTAAGATCGCCCGCGAACCCTTTCTCCTCCAGCTCCCAGGAATAGGTCACAAAAAAGGACAGAGGATGAAAAAAGAAAAAGATCAAAACGACCAGCAGGAGCAAAAGGAGCAAAAAAAGATACAGTTGCCCGGCCATGTTGCCGAGAACTACGAAAACGCCGGTCAAAAACAGAAGAGCGAGTATGAGAAGGAAGAAAAGAACGATCATCACAAGGTAGAACAGGATGTGCTTCGCAATGACGTTCAGGAAGATCACCGGGAAGTGCTCCTCGTCGTCGATCCCCCTCTTTTGCGAGGTCAGAAAGGCGGAGTGGAGCATCCAGCGGAAAAAGGGCAGAAGCCTGCCTATGAAAACGGACAGGAGCGCCGTCAATGGCAGTCCCATCGCGTGCTTTGTGAAAAGCCGCTTGAAGTCTTGAAGCGTTTTCGTCATTTCTGCAGTTCTTTCAGAAAGTCAAGGCTGAGCTTCGCGCATTCCAGGGCCGTCTTGTCAGGTGACGGCTCATCCTGTTCGACGACTATCCATTTCGCGCCGCAGTCGGAAGCGGCGACCATTAGTTCGCCCATATCCTGGCAGCCCGAACCCAGCGGAGCGAAAGAAAATGTCTTGTCTTCCTTGCTCCCGGTATAATCCTTGAAGTGGACTACCGGAACGGAGCCCCAGTGGTCGCGCAAAAACTGGCTGGGTTCGAATCCACCGACCTTGCACCAGCAGACGTCCAGCTCGAGCTTGATCGTTTCAGAGCCGAGGTCGAAGAGCAGGTTGTCGAGAAGCGTCTGGCCGTCGTGAAGCTTGAGCTCGTGGTCGTGGTTGTGGTAAAGAAGCTCGATGCCGCGGACCTTCAGGGAGCGTGAGATCTTTTTCGTGGTCTCAAGGAATTCATCGTAGCGTTCGCCTCCCGCCAGTTCGTCCATTCCGGACCAGGGATAGGCGATGAATTCGCAGCCCAGGGCTTCGTAGAGCTCCGCGCTCGCCAAGGGATCCTTCAGAAGTTCCTGGCGGTCGACGTGCGCGGAAAAGATCTTTAGGCCGAGGTCCTTGGTTATGGCGTTTAGCTCGGAAACGTTCAGGCCGTTCATGCCGGCCAGCTCCACGCCGTCGTAACCCATCTCCCTGACTATTTTGAGGGTGGCGGGGAAATCTGATTTGCAATCTTCTCTTACGGAATACAACTGGAGCGCGACCGGGATCTTTTTCATAGGTTTTCTCCCTCGAATTGTTGCATGAAATTCACTAATTTTTTAACCCCTTCAATTGGCATGGCGTTGTAGATGCTTGCTCTTATGCCGCCAATTGACCAGTGGCCCTTTAAGTTCATAAGCCCGGCTTTCTCGGCTTCCGCAAGGAAGACGGGCTCCAGATCTCTCCTTCTCAGCCTGAAGGGCACGTTCATGATGGAGCGGTCCCTCGGGGAAACTTTGTTGAGGTAGAGGGCGGAATTGCCGATGCAGTCGTAAAGGAGCTTCGCCTTCTCCCTGTTTATCTCCTCCATGACTTTCAGACCGCCCTTCTTTTCAAGCCAGGCGAAGACAAGGTTCGCCACATAGACGGCAAACGTCGGAGGAGTGTTGTACAGGGAGTCGTGCTCGGCGTAGGTCCTGTAGCGGAGCATCAGGGGAAGTCCTTCATCCTCCGCGGACTCAAGAAAAGAATTCTTTATGATGACGACGCAGAGCCCGGCCGGCCCGATGTTCTTCTGGGCGCCCGCATAGATCAGGCTGTATTTCTCCACCTCGCAGGGCGCGGAAAGGATGCAGGAGGACATGTCCGAGACCAAAGGCAGCCCCATTTCGGGAGGCGCGAAGAATTTCGTGCCGTACAAGGTGTTGTTGTCGCAGATGTGCAGGAATTTCGCGTCTTTGGGAAGGTCGGCGGGGTCTATTTTGGGAATGTACTCGAAATTCCTGTCAGCGCTCCCGGAAAAGGCTTCTCCCCTGCCCTGGAGCTCGGCGGCCTCAAAAGCTTTCTTGGCCCAGCGTCCGGTTATGCAGTACGCGCCCTTTCCGAAATTCATCGGGACCATCGGGAACTGCAGGCTGGCTCCACCCTGCAGAAAGAGGATCGAATAATCGTCGGGGATGGACATGAGCTCCTTGAGGCGCGATTTGGCCTCGCAAAGGATCTCCTTGAAGGCTGCCGAGCGGTGGCTTATCTCCATTACGGACATCCCGCACCCCCCGTAGCTTCTGAGCTCTTCCTTGACTTTTTCCATTACTTCCGCGGGAAGCACGGCCGGTCCGGCGCAGAAATTATATATCTCCCCTTTTTCTTTCATACCTTTATGGTATAATAAATTTAGAGACAAATCAAGAAAGAAATAATGAGTAACAAGAAGGAAAAAATTGCGTAAGCTGCCCAAGATCCAACCAGGGACGGCATGGGAAGTAAAAGACACCGATTCAATAATCACTAAACATCTCTCAGAAGTATATCCTGTCGCGTTTGCCAAGGTCATGTGCAACCGCGGCTTGTTTGAAGTTTCCGCCGTGGAGGATTTCCTCCATTGCGCGTTAAGCGACTTGCCGCAGCACAAGATCGAGGAGCAATCCCTCTGCAGCGCGGCGGAGCGTGTGCTTAGCGCCATAGAAAAAGGCGAAAAGATCGTTGTCTATGGCGACTATGATGTGGACGGCGTCACCTCCACTGCCTTGGTAACCGAAGTTATCCGCAAGCTTGGCGGAGAGGTGGATTATTTTATTCCCAACCGCCTGACTGACGGCTACGGCCTTTCCGCCAAAAGGATCGGCGAAATGGCCGACAGAGGCGTCAGGGTCGTAATTACCGTGGACTGCGGCATAAACGCCATGGAGGAGGTCGAGCTTTTGAAAAAGCGGGGCGTGGACGTCATCATCACGGACCACCACGAACCGAAGTTCGATCCCCAGGCCGATCTGTTCACGGCCAGCGGACTGAAGTCGTTCGTTCTGCCGAACGCCTTCTCCATAATCAATCCCAAGATCGAAAGCTGCTCCGGCGCTTCCAGCGAAGCAGGTTACTTCGACCTGGCCGGCGTCGGCGTCGCCTTCATGCTCTGCTGGTGCCTTGTCAGCAAGGCCGGGCAGAAAAAGATCAAGAAAGCCTCGAGCATCAAGCTTCAGGAATATCTCGACTTGGTCGCCCTTGGGACCATCGCCGATGTCGTTCCCCTCTACGGGCAGAACAGGATCTTTGTAAAATACGGGCTGTCGGAACTGAAAGGGACCGTCAGGCCGGGACTCAGGAAACTCATCGAGAAGACCCGCGCCTTCGACTGCGACGTAAAGGACGTCACCTTCTCCCTGGCCCCGCGGCTGAACGCGCCCGGACGCGTGACCGACGCCGCCACGGCCGTGGAGCTGATGCTGACGAAAGACGCCGCCATGGGAGAGGTCTTGGTGAACGAGCTGGAGGACGCCAACAAGGAGCGCCAGCGTATCGAAAAAGAGACCTTCCGCAAGGCCCAGGCCGCTTTCGAAAAGACTCTGCCGCCTGATTTCGCGGGCCTTCCCAAGATCCCGGGAGGACTTCCCTCCATCATGCCGGACGGACCGAACGTCATCGTGGTGGCCGGCGAGAACTGGAATCCCGGCGTCATCGGCATCGTGGCCTCCAGGATGGTCGAGCGCTACGGTCTGCCCGCCGTCGTCATCGCCATGCAGGGCGAAGTCGGCAAAGGCAGCTGCCGCAGCTGCGGAAACTTCCACATGTTCGACGCCCTGAGGCGCTGCGGAGACCTGCTGGAGAACTACGGCGGGCACAGGATCGCCGCCGGACTTTCCGTCAGGAGGGACAAGATCGAAGCTTTCAGGCAGGAGCTGGACCGCCTCGCGAAGGAAGCGAGGGAGACAGAGGCTCAGAGCGCCAGCCTGGAAATAGACGCGCTCGTTTCACTCGAGGAACTAGACGAGGAGCTGGTCAGGCTGGTTGGGCTTTGCGAACCGTACGGAGCCGGAAATCCGGAGCCCCTGTTCGCGGTCGAGGGAGTCTATCTGGCGGACGAGCCCCAGGTGATAAAGGGAAAGCATTTGAAATTCATGGTCGTGAAAAACGGCGTCTACCGCGAAGTCTTCGCCTACAACTGGAAGGAGAGGCTCTACGAGCTGGAGTCCCTGCCCCAGTTCGACATGGTAGTCTACCCGTATATGAACGATTACCGCAACGCGAACTCCATAGAACTGCAGCTGGTCGACATAAGGCCGCACGAGGAGGTTGACAAACACTATGCGTAAACTGAAACTCTCCGTTTTGACGGGACTGTTGCTCGCTCTTCTTTCGGGCTGCGTCTACACGCACCCCACCACCGGCAACACTTATTTCTTCAGCCACGAATACAACAATTTCGCGGTCGAGGAAAGCCTGAACATCAGCCCGAGCAACTACGTCGGCTTCTGTTTCCTGCCGCTCAAAGAAACGGATGAGCAAGGCATCGCCGATCTCATCCAGGGCCTTACCACGAAGTATCTCACCGACCACGGCTACGTCCTCGTGACGCAGGAAGATCTGAGGGAGGACACCTCTTTGATCGACTACACTTTCCTTGTCGGACTCGATTACACGGAATCGATGCTCTATGAGCGGCTGGACATTTCCATTTACCTCTACAACGCCGACAAGAAAGACAATTACAAGAACCATCTCTTCTGGAGCTTCAGCTGTCAAAGGGACGCCTACCCGATCACGCGCTCCAATCTCGAGCCGATCTACCAGGATCTCTTCACCCAGGAGCCTGTGGACTGGGGAGAATATGCCACCATCTTCCCTAAGCGCAGCGTTCCCAACTCCATTTACAACGTCTTTATGGAGAGGCTTTCCAGCGCCAGGGACAGACGGCTCAAGCTCAACTCCAGCGACGAATTTATCATAAAATAAGGAATAAGAAAATGTGGGACTACAGCGACAAAGTAATGGATTATTTCCGCAATCCCCGCAACATGGGCGAACTATCTGACGCCAACGGCATCGGCAAAGTCGGCTCCATGGCCTGCGGCGACGTCATGTATCTCTATCTGAAAATAGACCCCAAGACCGAGATCATAGAAAAGGCCACCTTCAAGACCTTCGGCTGCGCCTCGGCTATCGCCAGCGCCAGCATCCTGACCGAGATGGTCATCGGCAAAACCATCGACGAAGCCCTGAAGATAACGAATAAGGACATCGTCGAGGCTTTGGGCGGGCTTCCGCAGGCGAAGTTCCACTGCTCCGTCATGGGCAGCGAGGCGCTGGAAGCGGCCGTCAACGACTACCGCGGGATAAAGCCCGAGGAAAAGGAGGAGCTGGAAGGAAAGCTCGTCTGCAAATGCTTCGCGGTAACGGATAAGCTGATCGAGAAAGTCGTCAGGGAAAACCATCTCACCACGGTCGAGGAAGTGACGGCCTACACCAAGGCCGGCGGCGCCTGCGGCAGCTGCAAAGAAGAGATCAAAGAGATAATAGACCGCGTGAACTCCCACCCCTGCTGCCAAATTTAATGTTCGTATACCTTGACAACAACGCCACCACCATGGTGGCCAAAGAAGTACTCGACGCGATGCTCCCCTTCCTCAGGGAAGAGTTCGGCAATCCCTCCAGCATGTACGAGTTCGCTAGAAAACCCATAAAGGCCGTCGAGAAAGCCAGGCGTCAGGTGGCGGAATTTTTGGGCGCCGCCTACGAGGACGAGATCATTTTCACTAGCTGCGGTTCGGAATCCGACAGCACCGCCATCCTGGGCTCCCTGCAGGCGCTCGGCACCGAAAGGAACGAAGTCATTGTTTCCGACGTCGAGCACCCAGCCGTTTTCAATCTGAGAAAACATCTGGAGAGGATGGGATTCGCTGTCAAAGTCCTGCCCGTAAATAAAAACGGGCTGGTGGAAACCGCGTCGCTTGAAAGCGTCATCAGCGAAAAGACTGCCCTCGTCTCCGTCATGTACGCCAACAACGAGACCGGCTGCATAATGCCGATAGAAGAGCTGACCGAGATCGCCCACAAGTTCGGCGCTTTGATGCACACCGACGCCGTCCAGGCCGCCGGCAAAGTTAAGATCGACGTCAGGAAGCTCAACGTTGACATGCTCGGTATTTCCGGCCACAAGATCCATGCGCCCAAAGGCGTCGGCGCGCTGTATCTGAAAAGAGGAACGCCCTTCCGCCCCTTCCTGGCGGGCGGACACCAGGAGCGCGGCCGCCGGGCCGGGACCGAGAACGTCGCCTCCATCGCGGCGCTTGGCAAAGCCTGCGAGATGGCCGGCGAATCATTGGAATACGAACAGACCGAGATCAGAAGACTCAGGGACAAACTGGAAGCGGGCCTGCTTACCATCCCCTACTCTTACCTGAACGGCGACAGGGAAAAACGCACTCCCAACACGACGAACATCTCATTCGAATTCATAGAGGGCGAAGCCATTCTGCTTTCCATGAGCGACAAGGGCATCTGCGCTTCCACAGGCTCGGCCTGCTCGAGCGAATCACTGGAACCCTCGCACGTTCTTCTGGCGCAGGGCCTGCCGGCCAAACTCGCCCATTCCGCCGTCCGCTTCAGCTTAAGCCGCTACACTACTGAAAGCGAAGTGGACTACGTAATTTCGGAAATGCCGAAGGTGATAGAAAGGATCCGCAAGATGTCTCCTTTCTGGCACGAGAATTAGCCGACCAGTTCCTCTATCAGCGCTTTCAGGGAAAATTTCTTCGCTGCAAACGCGAGGACAAAGTAGACGACCGCTCCCAGAAGACCGAGAAGCGGCAGTTTAATCAGGCTTCCGTAATCGATAAAGCGCATTCCCAGCATCACGGCCGCGAACATGATAATTGAAAACGCGGCGCATTTGCCGGCGAAGCCGAGGTCGAGAAATCCAAGGGGCGAAAAGCCGTAGCTCCTAACTCTCCAGGCGCAAAGCGAAAGCAGGAGAACGTAGGAGAGCAGGCTCGCCAAAGCCGTGCACCACATGCCGAGCGTTTTCGTGAAAAACATGTTTATCAAAAGGCAGAAGAGCGCGGAGGCGAAATTGACCAGGAAGAGGAAGCGGCTGTGCCCCTTCAAAAAGATCACGTTGTGATAAAAAGCGTTCACCTGGCTGATGAGCGCCGCCAGAAGAGGCAGCAGGAAAAAGACGTAGGAAACGTGGAACTCGGCACTTTTGCTTTTGGTTATCGCGTCCAAAATAACGTCGTGCGTCGCCAGAAGCCCCATGAAAAGAGGCAGCGCCAAAAAGAAATAAAGCCTCGCGAAACGCCGGCAGATCGCGGAGACCGCCTCCTTGCCTTTTTTGCTGACGGCTTCCGCCAGGACAGGCAGAAGCGTGTAAGCGATGGGCAGCCCCAGATACTGGATAAGCATGGCGATCTTTAAGGAAGCGTCGTAGCGGCCGACTTCGCCGGCTCCGTTCTGGAAGCCGAGGATGACCTTGCCGCCCGTTCCGAAGAGCCAGGTGGAAAGGCCGAACATCATAAGGGGCGCGCCGAAAACTATCATGCCCTTCAAAGCCGGGACCGCCGGCCCGTCCTTGGGCAGGGCGAATTCGTCGTCGCACCCGGAAGGCGCGACCTCGTCTTTCCTGCCGAACTCCAGCATCGCGAAAAGCAAATAAAGCAAGACTACGTAGACCGCTTTGACAAGAAGGGTAAGCTTTATTATCTTCGCCAGGTCATAGCCTGCTTTGGAGGCGTAAAGATAAACGCCGAGGATCGCCATGGTATAGACCATTCTGACGAAGGAGTGCAGATCGATCCTCAGCCTGGCGCGGTAGCTGCCGTCCAGGAGAAGCTCCAGGGCGTTCAGAAGGATAAGCGGCAGCGCGGCTGTGAGGCAATCCGGCGCCACCGAAGTCTTTATCACCTTCTTCGCGATCACGGGATCAAGGAGACCCATGACCGCCGTCAGGACCAGTCCCAGCGCTATTACGAGCGTGGAAGAGAGAATGAAGAGCCTGCGCACATAGTCGTTCTTGTGCGGGCCTCCCAAAAAGCGGATGACGGACTGGCTGAGCCCCAGACCCGTCAGGATGACCGCCACGGAATAGATCTGCTCTATGAGCCCCCAGGTGCCGAAGATCTCGGAACCGAAAGCGCCTCCCAAAATATAGATGAGCAGGAAACCCCTGACGAAGTCAAGGATGTCGGAAACGCCCCTTACCAGGACGAAGAAATATTCCCTTCTCTTATCCATCAGAGTTTCTGCTGGTATCCCCAGTTCAAAAGATTCTTGACAGCGTCGTCCCTTTCCTTCTTGGAGGGCGCTCCGATGATAACGACTATCATCCGGCGGTCGTTTCTAAGGCAGGTCGCCGTCACGCAGTAGCCGGCCTGCTGGTAGAAGCCGGTCTTCATGCCGTCCACGCCCTGGCAGCGTCCGATCAGACTATTGCGGTTGCTAAGCTGGAATTTGCCGTCCCTGAAGGTGTCGAGCCGCGTGCTGGTCCATTCCAGAAGCTTCGGATATTTCAGAAGCTCCCTGGCGAGCATCGCCATGTCGAGGGCGGAAGATTTGTTGTTGGCGCCCTTCTGGGGTAGGCCGTGAGGGTTGTTGAATTTCGTCGACTTCATGCCGAGTTGTCCGGCCCTTTTGTTCATCATGACGACGAAATCGTCGACGTTTCCGCCCAAAGTCTCCGCGACCGCGAAGGCCGCGTCGTTGGCGCTCATGATCATGACGCATTTCAGAAGTTCGCCAAGCGTGAATTTTTCCTTTTCCGCGAGGTAGACCTGGCTGCCGCCGATCTTACTAGCCGCGGCGGAAACATTGACCATGCCGTCAAGTTTCGCCTCTCCCCTTTCGTCAGCCTCGAGCGCCAGCAAAGTCGTCATCATCTTCGTCATGGAAGCGATCTCCATGGGATCCTGTTCGTTCTTAGCCCAGAGGACGTCGCCTTTGGTGGCGTCGACCATGACGCCGCCCTTGATGTTCTCCAAGCCTTTGACAACGGCGCCCCTTTTGACTTTGTTGATGTTCCAGACCTTGGCGAGGGGCGGGACCTTCGGCTTCTCCTTCTTGGGAAGCTCGGGGACCTCGATGGCGGCGAGTTCCTCCATCGGGGTCAGTTCCTTTTCAGGCGCCTTTTTATTTTTGCCCGTGCCGGGCCAGAAAGCTACGAAAAACAGCGCGATCGCGGTCACCAGAAAAAGCAAAAGATATTTATATCTTCCCATTCAACCCTTCCTTAAGTTTTGATAGGCCTCTGTAGAGGACGGCCTGGATCCCGACCGCCCTAGCGCCTTCGACGTTCTCAAGTCTGTCGTCGATAAGAAGACAGTTTTCCGCCTTCTCCCCGACTATTTCGAGCGCCCTCTCGTAGAACTCTTTTTCGGGCTTCAGGGCATGCACCTCATAAGAAGGTATGAAGCCGTCCATAAAGAGAAGCTCGGGCGCTTTGTTTTTCACATATTCCAAATGCTCAACGTTCGTGTTGGAAAGCACGAAGCAGGGATATTTTTCATGCAGTTTCCGGGCAAACGCGGCGGTCTCCCCCGTCTTGCCGAAAATGTCGTTCCAGGCTGTGCGGAATCTTTCCCTGTCGAGGCTTATGCCGAGCTCCTTTTCCACCGCGTCCTTAAGGTCGTCGAAGGAGCACAAGCCTTTTTCAAAATCGTCTAGCGGACGGAAAAGCTTTTGCTGCAGTTCGGCGCGCTTGAAGAGCAAGCCGATGCTCACGCCAATCGGAAGCATCCTCAAAAAGTTGCGCCAGAGCCTGCCGTGCGAGAAAGGAATGAGGACGCCGCCCAGATCCCAGAGAAGAACTTTCACTTTTTCCATCTTCTCCCGTCCAAGCCGTCTTTTACGGGCGAACCCTTAAGATACCAGAAGAAGAGTCCGGAATACAGCTTCATCTTCGATCTGATCTTCTCAGCCAAACCGAGCGTAAAGATCGTCATGATCAGATAGGCCAGGAAATTGACGAAGGTCCTGAGAAAGATCCCAAAGTTCAGAACAAAAAGCGCCAGAGATCCGTAGCGCAGCTTAAAGAAAAGCTTCCTGGAAATATGAAATTCGATCCTGGCGCGCAACGGGACCTTGTTGGCTGAGCGGCCCTGAAGGTGCGTGGCCGAGATCATAGGGAAATGCACGACCTTGAAACCGTTGTCGCGCATCCGGCAGCACCATTCCGTCTCCTCGAAGAAAAAGAAAAAGCGGGAGTCAAGCGGCCCTGCTTTTCTTAAAGCCTCGCTCCTTACGAGCAGGGCGGCTCCCAAAAGGCTTTCCACTTCCATCGGATCGGAAGATGCCGGATGCGACTTCCTGTAGCGTTTCTGAAAAAGCGAGCGGTTTATAAGCTCGCTGGAAAGCGTCGGCACGGGACCGAAGGAAAACTGCGGTTTTCCGTCCTCCCTGACGAAGCTCACGCTGCCAAGGCCCAGATCTTTCACCTTTCCCGCCTCAAAAAGGAGATCCTTTAAGAAACCGGGCGGCAGGATCAGGTCGGAATTCAGGAGCAGAAAATAATCGTAGCCGTCCCTATCTAAGATCTTATTGAAAGCGCCGGCGAAGCCGAGGTTTTCCGGGAGGAAAACCAGCTCCGCCTCACCTTTCATCTCTTCAAGCTTCTCCCTTTCCCCAACGCTCGTTGAAGCGTTGTCGATGATAGTAAGGTCGTAGTCCACTCCCCTTCCTGCTTCCCTAAGGGACTCACACGCGCCCCGGAGTTCTTCCGAGGTGTTGTAGTTTAGGAAAGCCAAAAGGATCTTGGCGCTCATCTTATCAGCGGTCTGAGAAAGAATGATAGTTGGGGGCTTCCTTACTTATCCTGATGTCGTGCGGATGCGCTTCCCTGATGCCGGAAGCGGTGATGCGGCGGAAGATGCCGTTGTGACGGAGCTCCTCGATGTTGCGGCAGCCGTTGTAGCCGAGAGAGGATCTCAAGCCGCCCGCGAACTGGGTCAGCACGTCGCCGACATGTCCGGCGTACGGGACCATGCCCTCGATGCCTTCCGGAACCAGCTTGTCCGTGGAGACGTCCTGCTGGCTGTAGCGCTCTCTGCTGCTCTTGGAGTCAAGCATGGCGCCAAGGCTGCCCATGCCGCGGTAAACGACGAAGCGGCGACCCTGATGGATGATCTTTTCACCGGGGCTCTCTTCCGTGCCGGCCAGGGTGGAGCCCATCATGATGCAGGAGGCTCCAGCCACGATGGCCTTCGCCACGTCGCCGGAATGGCGGATGCCGCCGTCACTGATGATCGGTATCTCGTCGCCGACGCCCTGGGTCGCCTCATAGACGGCCGTGATCTGCGGGATGCCGACGCCCGTGATAACGCGCGTCGTGCAGATGGAGCCGGGGCCGATGCCGACCTTGACGGCGTCAGCGCCCGCAAACAGGAGGGCGTTCGCGCCTTCCCTGGTCGCCACGTTACCGGCTATGACGTCCACTTCGGGATAATTCTTCTTCATGAATTTGACCATCTCGATGACGCCTTTGCTGTGAGCGTGCGCCGTGTCGACCACTATGACGTCTACGCCGACCGCCGCGAGCTTCTCAACACGCTCGAAATCGTTCGTGCCGCAGGCCGCCGCGCAGAGGAGACGGTGCTTCTTGTCGCGGCTGACGAAAGGCTCTATGCCTTTCACGATGTTCCTGACGTCCGTGTAGCTGTAAAGGCCCACCAGTTTCCCGTCCTCGACTATCGGGAGCTTGCCGACTTTGTTCCTGCTCATAATGGCGTAGGCTTCGTCGATGGTCGTCGCCCTCGGGGCCGTGATGAGCTTCTTGGTCATGACGTCCTTAAGCTTCACGTTCGTCGCCTCGAGATACCTGAGGTCGCGGGAAGTCAAGATGCCAGTCAGCTGGCCAGACGCGTTGGTTATGGGGAATCCGTGGAAGCTGTAGCCCTTATCTTTGCAGATCTTGAGAAGGTCGTCCACCGTTATCTCCTCGTCGAAGATGACGGGCTCGTTGATAAGCCCGTTGAGATAGTGCTTGACCTTCTGAACTTCCGCGGCCTGCATGACGGGATTCAGCGCCCTGTGGATGACGCCGATGCCGCCGTTGCGGGCCATCTCGATAGCCATCTCCGATTCCGTCACGGTATCCATGGCCGCCGAGATGAAGGGTATGTTCAGCGTGATGTTCCTCGTCAGCCTCGTCTGCAGGCTCGTCTGGGAAGGCAGGAAGTCCGCGTACTGGGTGATGAGCGTCACGTCGTCGAAAGTCAGGGCCGTGAAACCGGCCTCCTTCATGAATTCATCGATCTTGGGGTTTATCATTTTTATGTCCTCGTAATTTATTTACAGTTTTTTCAGAGCCCTGGCGGCGATATCCTTCCTGAAATGCGCGCCCTCGAAGGAAATTTTTCCGACTCCCTCATAGGCTTTATCACAGGCGTTCCTGACGTCGGACCCCAGGGCCGTCACGCCGAGCACCCTTCCTCCGGAAGTGTAATAGGCGCCATCCTTTTTCTGGGTCCCGGCCTGGAAGACGATCACGTCGGGAAGCGCCTTCGCTTCCTCAATGCCTTTT
>JAGCDY010000062.1 GCA_017650925.1 bacterium | reverse complement strand
CAGAAAGCGCTGGAAAAGATCCTGGTGAAGATCCTGAAAAAGGAAGCCTTCGACGGCTCCGGACTTATTTATGGCATCGGCCACGCGGTCTACACGCTTTCCGACCCCAGGGCGGAGCTTCTTAAAAAGATGGCCGCCGAACTGGCGAAGGAAAAAGGCCGGGAAGAGGAATTCGAGTTCCTGCTCAGATTCGAAAAGATCGCGGCCGAGACGATCTACAAAGTGAAAGGCCGCAAGAAAGACCTCTGCGCCAACGTCGACCTTTACTCCGGCTTCGTCTACGACCTCATCGGCATCCCCGAGGAGATCTACACTCCCCTCTTCGCCATGTCCAGGATCGTCGGCTGGTGCGCGCACCGCAACGAGGAACTGAATTTCCAGGGACGCCGCATCATCCGTCCCGCCTACCGCTGCGTGACAGACGAAAACTACTACGTCAAGCTGGAAGATCGCTGAAAGAAAACGCCGGAAATTTCCGGCGTTTCTTTTTTATCCCCTTTTTTGAATCCGAAAGGATGAAATGTTAGAATATAAAACAATATGAAAGAAGGGGAGCCTATGAACAAAATTTTTCTGCCAATTCTGTTTTACAGCGCGTTGGTCTCTTTCGGCGCGCAGACGCAAACTCAAACGCAGCCGCTCGACAAAGTGAGCAATCTGGAGCCCTGGGTGCAGCTTATTGCCACCGATACCCTCGCGGTAACCTTCCTGACAGGGGGCGCGGCCAAAGGCACCGTATTTTGGCGTCAGGGCGAAAATGAGGAGTGGCGCACGGCCGCTCCGGAAACCAAAGACGGCCTCATCGTGGCGAACGGCACGATCCAGCGCTCCTTCATAAAGGGATTCGATCCCGCAAAGCCGATCTACATCAAGCCGGTGAGCGAGCCCATCAAGAGCTTCGGCGCTTACAACGTCAGTTTTTCCGGCGCCAAGGAAGGCAAGGAAGTGAAACTGAAAGCGCCCCTGTCCAGGGACGGACGCATAGCAATCGGCGTCATCTGCGATCTGCACAACCAGCTTCCCCGCTTGCTCCCTACTCTTAAGGCGGTAGGAGACAATCTTTCGGTGTGCGTGCTGAACGGTGACATTTGCGACGCGCCCGGCACCACCGCGGATCTGGTCAATTATCTGGCGACGCCAATGGCGGCGCTTTCCAAAAACGGTCTGATGACGCTCGCCGTCAGGGGAAACCACGAATGCCGGGGCGCCGCCGCCAGGTACATTCCCGATTATCTGGCCCGCCCCAACGACCGCTACTACGGCGCTCTGACTTTAGGCTGCGCCAGGATCGTCTTCCTCGACACCGGCGAAGACAAACCCAAGGATCATTCCGAATACAGCGGCCTCGTGGATTTCGACGCTTATCTGCAGGAAGAGGCGGAGTGGCTTAAGAAAGAAGTGGAGAGCGCCGAATGGCAGACCGCGACCTGGCGCGTGGTCTTCATGCACATCCCGCCCAGGGAATCTCCCGAAGAGCACAGCTATCCCGTGACGGAGAACGGCGCCAGGATCTTCGCGCCCTGCCTGATCGGCAAAGGGGTCGATCTTGCGGTCTCGGGCCATGAGCACAAGGAATCTTTCCTTAGCGAAGAGGAAGCGAAAAAATATGACCTGGACTTCCCGGTTCTGATCGGCGGGGGCGGCAGCAGCTTTAAGACGGCCGACCTGGCGCAGCGCCTCGAGATAGCTCCGGGCGAACTTTACCTGCCCAAAGAAAATTGGCGGAAGACCAAACAGGCGGATCAGAAACAGACCTCTTCTTCGCAGAACGATCAAAAATCTAACGATATTTGGTCAAAAATCAACGATATTTGGCAAATATTTGAGAAAAACAGGCAAAAATAGCAAAAAAGCCTCAAAAATCCCTCAATAACTGCCATAATCGTTAAAAGCAACGGGGTTTTAGTGCATTTTTGACAAAAAACAAGCAAAAACGGCTAAAAAATCACCAAAAACAAGTAAAAAACATAACAATTACATAAAAAGCAAATCTAAAAAACGATTTTTTAGGGCAAAATAGCGAAAAACACGCGAAAATTACCAAAAAACATCCAAAAACAAGCAAAAACATGAAAAAATTAATCGTTTTATGCGTTTTTGCGGCTTGCGCCGCCCTGGCAGGAGAAACACCAACTACCAATTTGTTCGATTCGACACCCTGGGTGCTTTTGACCGGCTCCCACGAAGTAGGTTTCAACTGGATGACCACCCAGCCTGCCAACTCCTGGCTCGAATACCGCCAGGACACCAACTCCGAATGGAAAGTTTCCTTTTACTCCAAATACGGCCTGAAGGACGGCGATACGCTTTATCACAAAGCCTATGTCAAAGACTACGATCCCAAGAAACCGATATGGTACCGTTTCGTGGCAACCGAGGTCATAGTGTTCAAATTCTTCACCGCCAAGTATCATCCGGAAGTCAGGTCCGAGGAAGGAATGATCAAGCCGGTCGTCAGACCCGATGGCAGCTGGACCGCGGCGGTCTTCCAGGACGTGCACAGCCAGAACGACATGTACGAGCCGCTTCTGAAACTCGCGGGCGAGGATGTGACTCTCGTAGTCTCCAACGGCGACCCCTGCCACTACTTCAACAGCGAAGAGGATATCGTTAAACTTCTGGGCACTCCCCTGAGCCTTTTCGCCAAGAAGGGAATTATGGCAACTTTTGTCAGAGGCAACCATGAGACCAGAGGTTCCCACGCCAGGTACCTTCCCAATTACATTACGCTAAGAAACGACCAGTATTACGGCACGGCTGATTTAGGCTTCGCCCGCGTTCTTTTCCTCGATTCCGGCGACGACAGGGCAGACTTTAACAAGCAGTACGGCGGCTCCATCGACTTCGATCCCTACATGCTCGAGGAGGGCGAATGGCTGAGAAAAGAAGTCGCTTCCAAAGAATACAAGAAGGCGCCCTGGAAAGTTGTCATCATGCACATCCCGCCGCAGACGGGCGAAGACACTTGGGAACGGGCGAAGCCCCACTTCCAGGACCAGGTGCCGACGCTTGTGAAAGCTGAGCCGGACATCGTCATCTGCGGCCATGATCACCGCTACCAATACTACAACAAGGAAGACGCCAAGAAACTGGGCTTTTCCTTCCCCTATGTCGTCGGCGACACCAAGCCCCTGGAAAGGGCGACGGTGGAACGCCTGGACGTCAAGGAAAACGAGCTGGCGCTGACGGTCTTCAGAGGCGACGGCACTACGGTGACAAACGAGGTCTGGCGAAAGTAGCGCGCACGCTCGCGAAAAAAGCAACACACATCCCTAAGCGAACTCACGGAGGACGCTAATCACGGCCATGCAAGCGTAGTCCGTGAGCGAGGGATGTGTGTTGTTTTTTCGCGTTTAAAAAGTGTGTTACGCCAGAACTCCCGAGGCCTGGAATCGTTCTGCGCCCGCATCGTCCTTGGCGGCGACGTAAAAGTTCGCGTTATCTGTGGCCGCGAACCAATGCAGCGTCTCGCCGCTTTTGGTCGCTTTCGCGAAATTCACGGTGAGGTCCTTGAAGAGCGGAGTCCGGCCCAGAATTTCAGCCACGGCGCTGTGAGTGTAGAGCGCGTATTCCGAATTGTTCATATGGCGGTTCAGATCTATCTGGGCGTCGCGGGTGGTGGAAGTGAAAACTTCCTTGAGCATTTCTTCGGGAATATTCGGTTTGTCCGGCGTTTCGAAAAAGCCCGGAAGGTCGCTGTTGTCCGGCATCTCGCAGCTCAAGTTTTCGGCGGGCCTGAGGATCCGGCCTTTCTCGATATCCAAGAGCAGCCAGGCGGAGAGGGCCTTGACGATCGGTTCGCCGGTCTCGGCTTTTATGCAAAGCGGACGCAGGGCGAAAAGCTTGTCGAAGCCTCTGGGGTAGGTGAGAAGCGAAAGTTTTTCTCCCAGGAGCAAAGGACGTTCGAAAGAGACGCGCATCCTTGAGAGCACCCAGATCTTCTTTTCCTTGGCCAAAAAGCGCATGCCGCAGCCCAAAAGTTCCGCGTGCTGGGCGGCGGCTTCCTGGAGATAATCGAAAACGGCTCTAAGTTTCACTTTGCCGTTGATGTCGACTTCGGAATGACGGGGAACGATCGGGATGGTATGGGTGTTCATAAGGCAATTAGATTTGGCTTCCGGCCAGATAGCCGGTAGAAAACGCGGCCTGCAGGTTGTAGCCGCCGGTGTCGGCGGATATGTCCAGCGTTTCGCCGGTGATGAAAAGATTGGGGACTATTTTCGAGCGCATGGTCTTGGGATCGACTTCTTTTAATTTCACGCCGCCGGCTGTCACGATGCCTTCTTCCAGAGGACGCGTAGCGGAGATAGGGAAAACCAGTTCCTTAAGCCAGGAGCGCAGCGCTCTTCTTTTTTTCTGGTCGAGCTGGGAGACGCGTGTTTCGTGGGAGAGCTTGAGATCAGCGAGGCAGGGCTCGATCATCTTAGCGGGGAGGAGTTCCTTTAAGAGAGCCTTGATCTGCTTTGCGCCGAGCGCCGCAATTTCTCTCAGCAAACGCAGCTCCAGCTGCTCCTCGGTGAGCGCGGGCTTTAGGTCGACTGAGACCGCAACTTGAGCGCCTTTCTCCAGATAGGCTCCGGCTTCCTCGGAAAGCGAAAGTATGATGGGGCCGGAAAGGCCGAAGTGCGTGAAGAGCATCTCACCGAAATAGCTCTTTTTGCTTTTGCCGTTCACGATAAGCGAAGCTCTGACGTTCTTGAGGCTCACGCCTTGGAAGCGGGAAGCAAGGTCGCCTTCCACGACAAGGGGAACGAGCGCCGGGCGCAAAGGCACGATCGTGTGCCCGAGCTTCTGGGCTAATTTCGCTCCGCTGCCGTCGGAACCCGTAAGCGGGTATGAGGCGCCGCCGCAGGCCAGAAGGTAGTTCCTTGCGGCCAGTTTCGTTCCGTCCTTGAGAAGCAGGCCTTTAATTTCTTTCGTTTCCTCGTCCTGAAGGAAGGCCGCGCAGGGGGCGTTCGTTTTAATTTCCACGCCCTGGTCCCAGGCTTCGTCCAGAAGGGTCTGCACAACGTCGTGGGCGTCCTGGCTCTCGGGGAAAACTCTTCCGCCGCGTTCGGTCACGGTCATGAGCCCCAGATGGTGGAAGAAGGCCTCCAGCGCGCGATTGTCGAGGCTTTTGAAGGCGTCCTTGAGGAAGAGGCCGTCGCGGCCGAAATGGGCGTAAAAATCGTCTATGGGCTCGGCGTTGGTAAGATTACAGCGCCCCTTGCCGGTGATGGAGAGTTTGCGGCCGCAGCGTTCCGTTTTTTCCAGGACGAGCACGGATTTGCCGCGCCTGGCGGCGGCTATGGCCGCCATCAGTCCTGAGGCGCCGCCGCCCACGACGATAAGGTCAAGCATTTCTCAAGGCGTACATGGCTACGCCGGCCGCCACGGAGGCGTT
>JAGCDY010000061.1 GCA_017650925.1 bacterium | reverse complement strand
GTCGCGGATTACAAGAAGCCGAAGGGCTCGCGCTACGTGCGCCGCTACTTTAAGGAGAGCAGCGCCCTGGACAACTATCTCAACCTTGAAAGGGAAAAGGCCGCGGCTGTTCGCTATGAAAAGGGCGAGGAAGTCAGGGACCTTCTTTTTGTGAAGTTAGAAGATGTTTTCCCTTATCTATTGCTGAGGCCGGAATTCAAGCAGCACGTTCTGGGCGTTCTGACTGTCAAGGACGTTCCGGATCCCGGAAAAGATCAGAGGCTTCTGGTCTTCGACCTTCCCGGCGCCATGCTGGGAGAAACTTATCCCGACGAAGGGGAAGACATTCTCTCTTTCGAAGCCAAGTGATATGATGCTTCCTCTTGTCCTGATCGGTCCCACGGCGGTGGGAAAAACTGACCTCGCCCTGCTCTTGGCAAAGAAGACGCAGGGCGAAGTTATTTCCATGGACTCCATGCAGATCTACCGGGGCATGGACATCGGCACCGCCAAACCGACAAAAGAGGAGCGCGCGGCCGTTCCGCACCACCTTATCGACACGAATGCGCTTTCCGAAAGCTCCGACATGGGTTCCTATCTCAAGCTCGTGAAGGAGAAGGAAGCGGAGGTTATATCCCGGGGCAAGCGCCCGCTTTTGGTGGGCGGCACCGCCATGTATGTGAAGGGATTGGTGGAGGGACTTTTCGACGGGCCGGGCAGGGACGAAGGATTGCGGGAAGAGCTGCGCGCCATTCTGGCGGAGAAAGGTCCGGAGTATCTTCGCGACGAAGTTTTGAGGCCGCTTGACCCGGTCAGTGCGGAAAGGCTCCATCCCAACGACACCCTTAGGGTGATAAGGGCCATCGAGGTCTCGAAGCTCAGCGGCAAGCCGTTTTCCGAGCAGACGAAGCAGTGGAACAGAAAGGCGCCCATAGAGAATTACCGCATGGTGGGGCTGACGATGCCCAGGGATCTTCTCTACGCAAGGATAGAGAAGAGAGTGGACCTGATGATGGAAGCGGGCTTGGAAGCGGAAGTCCGAAAACTAATGAAGGAAGGCTTGGAGAAAAATCTTACGGCGGCCCAGGCCATCGGCTACAAGGAACTGATCGCCTACGTCCACGGCGAGTACGATCTCGCGCGGGCCGTGGAGCTCATAAAGCGCAACACCCGC
The DNA here is from genome assembly GCA_017650925.1 of bacterium. Classification (GTDB taxonomy): domain Bacteria; phylum Auribacterota; class UBA3054; order UBA3054; family UBA3054; genus UBA3054. The sequence goes on along the minus strand of JAGCDY010000061.1, from coordinate 13,179 downwards.
CGCTTCGCCAAACACCAGCTCACCTGGTTTCGTAACAACATAGAAGCCGAGTGGTATGATATTACAAACTACGATGATAAGAGCGTTTTGGCCGACGATATCCTGGGGAAGGATTGATTTGGAATAGAAAGTCGTTTTTTGTACAATAGAAAAACAAATAGTCATTCACCAATAGAAAAAGGCAAAAAGCTATGAAGACTTTTTTAAGGATCCTCTGGAAGATCATCAAGATCGCTTTCTTCGTGATCATTATCGCTTTGGTGCTCGGATTGATTTTCCGCAATTGGGTCGTCAAGACTGGCATCGAGAAAGGCACAGTGATTCTGGGCGTTCCCACTACCGTGAAATCCGTGAACATCTCCATTGAGGATCCCCATATCGAGATCAGGGATCTGGCTGTGTTCAACCCTGTCAACAAGGGTTTCAATGAAGATAATATGGTTTATGAAGTGAGAAGGTTCTTCTGCGATTACGACCTCCTGGCCATGTTCAAGAAGAACGTCCACGTCAGGGACGTCAAGGTGGATCTCAGATACCTCAATGTGGAGCTGAGCAAAGACGGCCAGCTGAACATACTGAACCTTAAGCCCGATATGATCAAGGATCTGAAGGCTTCCCAGGGCGACAAAAAGGCCGAGGAAGAGCTGAAGGACGAGACCCAGATCTCTGTTGACAAGTTTATGGTGAAACTCGACACTGTCGAGTTCCAGAGCTCCGTTCCGGCTATTCCCAGCTTCAAGCTGGACCTCAATTACAGCAATAACTTCGAGAATCTGGAAGGCACCTCCGCGGAGATCGGTCTGAAAGTCCTGGCCGGCGCTTTGAAGGGAACGCCGCTCGAAGTCATCTTGAAGGCCGGCGAGATAGATCTTTCCAAGGCCCCGACGGAATTCGTCAATCAGCTGGGCGCCGCGGCTTCAGCCGCAGGCAAATCCGCCGGCAGCACCGCCAGCGATGCCGTGGACAAGGCCGCTGAAGCCGTGGGCGACGCCGCCAAGAAAGCCGGCGAAGCCGTCAAAGGACTGTTTGGAAAATAATCTGCGATGAAGAAGGTTCTTGAGACAGTAAAGAAGGCTCCGCGCTTTTTCCTCCAGGACATCTGGAGGCTCCCTCTCTATCGTTACAAGCCTATGAAGGCTTTCGGGATCCGGTTGCTCAGGATCTTCGCCCTGACCGGCATGGAGTTCGGCCACGACCGCTGCACGCTTAGAGCGACGGCTTTGACGCTCTATTCTCTTTTGGCGATCGTGCCTCTGCTGGCGATCTCTTTCGCCATTGCCAGGGGCTTCAATCTGCAGGACATTCTTCTTGAGAGCATAGAGAAAAGCGTTCTTTCGCGCTTTTCCGGGAACGAGGAGCTGACGGAATCCGTTACCATGGTCTTCAGCTACGTTACGGAAGCGGCTCAGCACACCCTCGAGAACACCAAGTTCGGAGCCATGGCCGGCATCGGCGTGCTGATCCTGCTTTGGACCGTGATCAAGCTTCTTGGCAACATCGAGATCTCTTTCAACGACATTTTCGGCGGCGTCAAGAGCCGCTCCTTCGGCAGGAAGATCATCGACTACTGCGCGATCATAATTCTGCTGCCTTTTCTGCTCATCCTTTCCACGACCCTTACGGTCTTTTTGGAATCCCAGGCCAATTTCATAGTGGAGAAGCTGCCTTTCATGGCCAGCCTTTCACCCTCCATGCATTTCCTTATCGAGCTCGTGCCTTACGTTCTTATCTGGCTCGGCTTCATCTTCCTCTACCTTTTCATGCCGAACTGCAAGGTAAAGATCCTGCCCGGCGTCATAGCCGGCATCGCCGCCGGCACGGCCTTCAACATCGTTTTGTGGTTCTATTTCGCCTTCCAGGTAGGCATGGCCAAGAACAGCGCCATCTACGGCGCCTTCGCGGCTGTACCTTTGTTCATTGCCTGGCTGCAGGTGAGCTGGACCATCGTCCTTTGCGGGGCTGAGCTGGCCTACGCTATCCAGACGCACGGCTATTATGAGCCGAGGGATCTTACGGCAGGCACATCTTTGACGCTCTGGTTCGCCATTTACATCCACGTCATGGGCTCCGTCAGCAGGGCCCTTATTGACGGCAAGGAGCCTCAGACCGCCAGACAGCTATCGGAAGAGCGTCATCTCCCGGTCCAGCTCGTCCAGAAAGCCCTGAACGTTCTTACCGACAGCGGACTCCTGAAGCGCCTAGAAAAAGGCGACGACTTCATTTACATACCGCTTTGCGCGGTGGAGAGCCTGACCGTCGGCCAAATGCTCAAGAAGATCCAGAATCACGGCAACATGGTCTGCCCGGGACTTGAGGGCGAAAAATTCCAGGAGCTCGTCACGGCTCTCCAGAACCCCAACACTCTCGTAAAAGAGCTGTGATCATTTGAGATCCGGCAGGGGTTCGATCCTAGAAAGGAAGGCCAGGATGGAGAAGATTATTTCCTTCGGGTCTTTTGTTTGTATCTTCGGGAATTTGCCGAAGGGATTGTAGATTTTGCCCTGGCGCCTTATCACGAGCGTTTCGCCGGAAAGTTCCACCGTGTCTATGCCGCGCTCCCTGGCGCGCAGTTTTATTTCGGTAAGGTCAAGCAAGGTCTCGGCGGTCCTCGGTAGTTTTCCGAAGCGGTCGGCAAGTTCTTCCCTTATGTCTTCCAGTTCCTTTACGGTCTTAATCATGCTGAGGCGGCGGAAAATGTCGAGGCGAAGGACGGGGCTCTGTACGTAGTTTTCCGGGATGTCGCCCTTGATGGGAAGGTGCAGCGTGACATCGTCGATGACGGGGGAGAGGCTGGGAAGTTCCTTGCGCCAGTCGAATTTCTTTTTGCCCTCCGTTTCTTCGGACTCCTGCTCTTCTTCCGTTTTGGGAACGTATTTGCCTTCCTTGACCATCTGGATGGCGCGGTTGAGGAGCTTGCAGTAAAGGCCGAAGCCGATGGCCGCGATGTGCCCGGACTGCTTGTCGCCAAGTATGTTGCCGGCGCCCCTAATTTCCAGGTCTTTCATGGCGATCTGGTAGCCGGAGCCAAGGGCGGTGTTTTCCATGATGGCTCTCAAACGCTGCCTGGCTTGCGAGTCGAGGCTGAGGGCGTTGGGAACGATAAGGTAAGCGTAGGCCTGGCGGTCGGCCCTTCCTACTCTTCCCCTGAGCTGGTAGAGGTCGGCAAGACCGAAGCGCTGGGCGTCGTCGATTATTATCGTGTTGACGTTCGGCATGTCGATGCCGCTTTCCACGATCATGGTGCAGAGAAGAATGTCGTATTTTCCTTCCACGAAGTCTTTGATGACTTCCTCAAGATCGTCTTCCGGCATCTGCCCGTGGCCGACGGCGATCCTCACGTTGGGAAGGAGTTTTTCAAGACGTTCCCGTTCCTCTTCTATCGTTTCCACTCTGTTGTGAAGGTAGAAGACCTGTCCGCTGCGCAACAGCTCCCTTTGGATCGCTTCCTTGATTATGGGGCCACTCTTTTTTATGAGCGTCGTCTGGACGGGCAGACGGTCTTTGGGAGGAGTGTTGATGACCGACATGTCCCTGAGGCCTGTGAGCGACTGGTAGAGCGTTCTGGGTATGGGCGTGGCGGAAAGGGAAAGGACGTCCGCCAGGTGGCTCAGGCGTTTCAGCTTTTCCTTGTGACGGACGCCGAAGCGCTGTTCCTCGTCGATGACGATGAGGCCGAGTTTCGGCATGGCGACGTCTTTGGAGAGCAGGCGGTGGGTGCCTATCACGATGTCTATTTCGCCGTTCGAAAGAGCTTTTATGGTCTCTTTTTGGATTTTCGGGGCGACGAAGCGGCTCATTTCCTCGATGCGGATAGGATAATGGGCCATGCGGTCGTGGAAAGTTTTCACGTGCTGGTGGGCGAGGATCGTGGTGGGGACGAGGACCGCCACCTGCTTGCCGCTCATGACGGATTTGAAGGCGGCCCTTATGGCGACTTCCGTTTTGCCGAATCCGACGTCGCCGCAGATGAGGCGGTCCATGGCGGAAGTCGATTCCATATCGGCTTTCACGTCCTCAAAAGCTCTCTTCTGATCGTCCGTTTCAGTGTAGGGGAAGGATTTCTCAAAGCCCAGTTGCCACTCGTTGTCCTTCATGGCCGCGAAGCCGGGAATAGCCTTCCTCTGGGCCTGGCGCTCGAGCAGTTCGGAGGCAAGGTCGAGAACGGCCCGCTCGGCTTTTTTGCAGCGGCTCCTCCAGCGCGTCCCGCCGAGCGTGTCCAGCTCGGGCTCCTTTTTCCCTACGCTGATGTAGCGCTCGATGAGGGCGGCCTGGCCCAAGGAAACATAGAGCATGTCGTCGTTGGCGTAGCGGATGGCGATCATCTCGTTTTCGCTTTCTCCGCTCTTCAATTTCCTTATGCCTTCGTAGATTCCGATACCGTAGTTGATGTGCACGACAAAGGCGCCGACCTTGATGGTGGCGAGGTTGTCGATGGGCTCTGAGAGGCGCTTGTTTGCCCTGTAGGGGCGCTGCTTTTTAAGCACGCGCCTGAAGATCTCGTCGTCGAAAAGCACGGCCTCCTTCGTTAAGGGGAGGATGAAGCCGCCGCTGATGGGGCCGACCGTTCTTTTGTAGAAGTTTTTCGGAACATCCCTTTCCGTAAGAAGCTCGGCGAGGCGCTTCTCGTCGGGTTCGGTGCTGAAGTGGATCGTCACGCTCCAGCCGTCTTCATGCCAAAATTTGAGCTGCTCGGAAAGGTTCCTTAGGATGTTGTCGAAGACGTCGCGGCTGCCCGGGTAGAGCGTCATGCCGGAAAGCTCCGCGGAGGAGTAGGAGCGGCAATCTATTTTTTTGATGTTCTCCTTCGGGATGAAGGGCAGGTCGGAAGAGAATTCGCTGATGAAAAGGGAATTGCCTTCCTTGGCTCTCGACCTTAAAAGCTGGATGCGCTCCTTGCCGTTGGGCAGAAAATCTTCCGCGAGTTCGCCAGTCGACCACTTTTCCCATTCCCTTAAGATGCGCCCGAATTCGTACCAGATTATGATGGGCTTTTCTTGGTAGAAATCCAGCAGGGTGCTTTTGCCGCTCTGGTCTGGGATGTTGTGCTCGCTGGCGGAGAAGATAGTAAGCTCCTTTATCTCCTCTTCCTTTATGGAGCGCTGGGTGGCGGGATCGAAGCTTCTGATGGAGGTAACTTCGTCGTCGAAATACTCTATTCTGACAGGATTCTCGTCGGTCAAGGGGAAGATGTCTATGAGTCCGCCTCTTTGCGCGAATTCGCCCCTAAATTGGACCATGTCGGCTCTTTCGTAGCCGAGGTCGAAAAGATCTTCGAGGAGTTTTTCCGGAGGATAGCTTTGCCCTAGCTTAATTGTCAGCGTTCTTCTTGTGAAAGTCTTGGGGTCGGGAGTGTCCTGGAGAAGGGCGATTAGGGGAGCGGCCACGACGCTAAGCTTGTTTTTGAGGAGGCTGGAATAGCACTCCATCCTCTCCAAGCTTACGGAGATGTTGACGAGATCCTTTTCATTCTGCCAGTTCTGCGCGCCGAAGAGCGCGCAGTTCTCCTTGTGGAAGCCTTTGTAATTTAGGAGGATCTCTTCGGCTTCCGGCTGGGTAGCCGTTATGATGAGGAGAGGCTTTTTAAACTCTTCGGAGAGCTGTCCCGCGATCAGGGAGGAAAGGGGACAGCCCGTTCCGAAAAGGCCGGCGGCCGCTTTCGGATCTCTCCGAAAGATCTCTGCAAGCTCTTTTAGGGCGCCGGACTTTTTCACATTAACTTACTTTTTGTTGAAGGCGTCTTTGCCCATGCCGCAGACGGGGCAGGTCCAGTCTTCGGGGAGGTCTTCAAATTTGGTGCCGGGAGCGATGCCGTGTTCGGGATCGCCCTTAGAGGGATCGTACTCATAAGAGCAGACGGAGCAGATGTAGGATTCCATAGCGCTTCCTTTTTATGAAAGATGATGCCGGAAGAGAGGAGTGCTGAAGTAGCGCTCTCCCGTGTCCGGAAGAATGGTCACGACGCGTTTGCCCGGTCCCAGTTCGCGGGCCATTTTGAGGGCCGCGTAGACGTTGGAACCGGAAGAGATGCCGCACAGAAGGCCTTCTTTCAGGGCCAGCTGCTTGGCGGTGTAGAGGGCGTCCTCGTCAGAAACGATGCAGGAAGAGGAGAAGATACTTGTGTTGAGATTCTTCGGAATGAGGCCGTCGCCGATGCCCATCTGCAGGTGGGTTTTGATGGAGCCGCCGGCAAGTATGGCTGCGTTCTGCGGTTCCACGGCCCAGATCAAGATGTTGGGGTTCGCTTCCTTCAAAACTTCGCCGATACCGGAAAGCGTGCCGCCCGTGCCGACGCCCGAGCAATAGCCGTCTATCGGTCCGTCGACGTCGTTCAGTATTTCCCTGGCGGTCACTTCGCGCTGAACTTTCGGATTGTTGGGGTTCTCGAACTGCTGGGGGATGTAGACCTTGGGGTTGCCCTTTTTGAGGTCTTCCGCCATCTTGGCGCAGCGGTCGATGGCCTCGCCGATGTTGCCCTTGTCCTCCACGAGTATGACTTCCGCGCCGTACTGCTCGACGAGCATTCTTCTTTCAGCGCTGACGGAGTCAGGCATGACGATGACGACGTGGTAGCCCTTGACGGCGCCGACCAGCGCCAAGCCGATGCCCTGGTTGCCGGAAGTAGGCTCGACGATTATGGAGTCGGGCTTAAGGAGGCCGTCCTTTTCCGCGGCCTCGATCATGGCGTAGGCCGTTCTGGTCTTGATGGAACCGCCGACGTTCAAAGCTTCGAATTTGACAAGTATTTCAGCGTCAGCGAGAGTGGTCAGTTTGTTGAGCCTTATTAAGGGAGTCTTCCCCATGGCTTCCAATACGTTGTTGAATACAGGCATGGCGATTGTTCTCAGATCTTGATTATGTTCAGTTTGTAACGGTCGTTTTCTTTTGTCACGGATAGTCTGGCGTCGAAGAGCTCGGAGATTATTTCCTCGTGCATCACTTCCTCGAGTCTTCCAGCTCTCAGGACGCGGCCGCCCTTGAGGGCGAGGCAGTGGGTGAAGTTCGGCATAATGTCCTCCAAGTGGTGCGTCGTCATGACGAGCGAGGGGCCTTTCAGATCCTGCAGGAACCTAAGGAAGCGCTCTCTGGCGACGGGGTCGAGGCCGGAGCATGGCTCGTCCAGGATGATGAGTATGGGGTCGATCATGAGGGCCCTGCCTATCATCACCCTTCTCTTTTCGCCTTGGGAAAGGCAGCCCCAGCCGCGGTTCTTCAGATACGAGCAGCCGATGCTAGTAAGGACGTCTTCGGCTTTCTCATAGAGTTCGGGAGTCGGCTCGTCGTAGAGACCGAGGCTCGCGAAGTAGCCGCCCAAGACGACGTCGAGGGCCGATTCCGCCGGGCGGATGCGGGCTTCTAATTCGGAACTGACTATGCCGATCCTTCTCCTGAGTTCCGGCCAGTTGTATTCGCCATAGGTGTGGCCGTCTATCCTTATCGTTCCGCCGGAAAAGCTGTCGTAGGCGGTTATGGCGTGTAGAAGCGTGCTTTTGCCCGCGCCGTTGGCGCCAAGGATCACCCAGTTCTCGCCTGGCATGACTTTCCAGGTGATCTTGCTGAGGATGGTCTCGGCCTTGAAGACGCAGAGTCCCTCGAGGTCTATTATCGGGGTCGCGCTCATTTCTTAAGCAGTGATCTGATGGATTCCAGGCATTTGTCCGCGTCTTCGTAGGGGAAGGGGACGGTCGCGATCTTTTTTCCTGAGTTTTCAAGCAGGACGAGCGAGGGAGAGGGCTCGGCGTCATACTTCTGGCGGAATGAGGAACACTGGAGGGATGGGTTCTCGTAGGGGCAGTTCATAAGAAGGGGAACGCAGTCTTTGGATACTTCATCCAGGAACTCCCTTCTTGAGAAGATGCGGCACCAGTTGCTTTCGCAGGTCGAGCAGTTGGGAGCCGTTATTAGAACGAGCACGGCTTTTCCGGACGCTTTGGCCTCCTCCATGGCGTTGGGTGAGCATGTTCTCCAGTAGGCGCACTGTGTGGCGCAGGCCGAGAGCGTAAGGACGGAAAAAACGGCGATAAGTATATTTTTCATAGTCTTATTATTTTAGCATTTCCGGCCTTTTTCTCGGATTTTGCCTCTAAGAAGGCTATTTATAATAAAAACCGAGGTGTTTTTAAAATCTATTGATACCGCCTTGCCATTAGGATAAAATACTCGCAATATAACTAAAAAAAGGACAATAAATGAAACGAATCGATCGTCCGGAACCACCAAGAGTCCATGCCATCAGCCATCACAACGATGAGACAGGCGAGCTTTACTACGAATACAACGGCCGCAGATTAGTGGAGGTCAAAGTTCCCAAGGGAACGAACTACCGCTACCGCTTCTATTCCGACGGCGACATCTGCACCTCGCCCCTTTTCCAGCAGATCTACCTGGCTGTCCAGGAGGAGAAGGCCGTTCCCGTCAGGATCGACTTCACCTTAAGCCCCGAGGCCGTCTGCATTGATCCCGAGAGGGCGGACAGGGAGAAAGCCATCCTTGGTCAGGTCGGCAGGCCTCTTATTTACGGCGTCTGCGGCCTCTACGACATATTGGATGATTACCTGATCGACTGGTTCGGCAACGAATGGCGCTGGCTCAGCGACGAGATGGAAAAGGACGCCGACGGCAACCTCAAGGTCTCCATCGAAGTCATGATCGGACCCAGGGCCTTCATCATCAACTGCCGCCCGCAATTCTACCGCAAGCATCTGGGTTACGAGTACCACAAGCCCTGGGAAAGCAGGCCGAACACCAAGGCGGTGCAGGGCTGGTGCTCCTGGGAAGCCTACCGCCGCGAAGTGACGGAAAAGAACGTGGCGGATGTATGCGATTTTCTGAAAGACACCTTTTTGCCTTACGGTCTGGAGTACGTGCAGATCGACGACGGCTATCAGAAGAACCCCTACGGCATAACGCCCGAGCACACCCTGGCGGAAGCCTGGATGGCGCCGACCGAAGCCTTCCCCAAAGGCGCCAAGGGCATCGCCGAGACTATCAGCGCGCGCGGACTTTCCCCGGCCATCTGGATGAACTCCGACGTCAGGGAATACGCTCCCGGTCCGGAAACGCCTGACTGCGTGCTGCGCCATGAGGACGGCACCATAATAAAGGCTGCCTGGTTGACCACGCCGCTGGACTGGAAGGACGAGACCATCGAGCGCCACTTCGTGCCGGTCCTGCGCGCCTTCAGGGAAGCGGGCTTCAAGTACATCAAAATAGACGCCCTCAGGCATTCCTTCTACGACGCCCTGGGCCAGGCCGTCAGGGAAGGGCTCATTACGAGCGACGAAGCGGAGCGCCGCTTCAGAAGGCTGCACGAGGTCTTCCGCCGCGAACTGGGCGACGACTTCTATCTTCTGGTCTGCTGGGGCATCTTTACCCAGACGGCCGGCTGCGCCGACGCCTGCCGCGTCGCTACGGACGCCAACCCCGACTGGAACAAGATCAGGATGCAGATAACCGAGCAGGCCCGCTGGTGGCACACCCAGCACGTGCTTTTCTTAAACGACCCCGACCACGTCTGCGTCAGGACGAAACCCAGCTGGGGCAGGGCGCTTCTTAGTAACGTCGCCCTGACCGGGGGACTTATGATGCTCTCAGACCCCATCGACTCCTACGACGAGGAGAGAGTCTACATCACTCAGCGCTGCCTGCCGACTCTGGAGACCATGACGGCGGAGACCGGCCCTCTGGACATCAGGTATCCTGCCTACGCCTGGACGAAAGTGCACGGCGCGGCTTTCAAAGGCGACATCACGACCTGGAACGAGCTGACGCCCGAGGAAGTCATGATCCAGGCCGGCGCGCACAAAACGATGGACGACGACCATCCCTTCTCCTGTCTCTGGGCCTTCCATATCGAGCAGCCCTTTGGCAAGTGGTGCGTCGCGCAGCGCGTGGCCAACTGGCCCCTCAAAGCCTCCACCATCCCGCTGGAAAACCTGGGCCTCGATCCGAAAAAAGATTACCTGGTCTTCGATTTCTGGAAGCAGGAATTTTTGGGAACGGTGACGGAAAAGATCTCCGTTCCGGAACTGGAATACGGCTGCGGCCAGGTCCTGTGCTTCAGGGAGAAGACCGGACGCCCGCAGTTTGTGGCTTCCAGCCGCCACGTCAGCATGGACGCCGTGAGCGTAAAAGACATCAGTGAAAAGGAAGGAAGCTTGACGCTGAAACTCTCGCTCCCGGAAGACACCATGGAGAATTACTTCTTCTTCGTTCCGAAGGGCCGCGAGATAAAAGAGGCCTTGGGCGAAGGCTGCCTCGCCAAGATCGAGAGCGTCAAAGGAGAACTGGCGGTCGTTTCCGTTAAAGCCCTTGAAAAGGACTGCGAACTCAAGCTGCAATTTTAAGCTATGAAGAAAGCAATATTCCTACTTGTTCTATTTTTGTCCGCGGGATTTGTTTTCGCGGAACCGCAGGCCGTCTATCCCAACGCCCGTTACAACAGGGGAGAGGGCATACTGACGCTGGGATACGTTAGCAACATCTTTTTGACCGTCCAGGTCCCGAAAGGCACGGAGCTCATAACCCGCCAAACCTCGGACGGCTGCTTCGTCAGTACGCCGCTTGTCGAGCAGTTCTATCTTTCTGTGCCGGAAGGGCAGGAAGTCAGGGCCTTGCTGACCTTCCACTTCAAGGGCGAAGCGCTCTGCATGAAGCCCAAGAGAGCCAAAGAGGGCGAAGCGATCCTTGCGCAGGTCGGGTATCCCTTGATCTACGGCGTCAACGGCATCTACAGCGTAATGGACGACCTTATGATCGACTGGACGGACGCTGATTGGCACTGGCTTTTCGACAGAATCGACGTAGTGGGCATGAACAATTACTCCGCTCTCTTGGAAGTCAAGCTGACTTCGGCTCCCTGGGTCATAAACATCAGGCCTCTCTATTACAAGGAGCACCTGGGATACCGCTACCACGAACCCTGGAGATTCCGTCCGAACACCAAGCCGATCGCCGGCTGGTGCTCCTGGCTCGCTTACTACACCGACATCAGCGAAGCGAGGCTTCTGGAAGTGGCCGACATGCTTAAAGAGAAATTCCAGCCTTACGGTCTGGAGTATCTGCAGATTGACGACGGCTACCAGGAGAAGGACTTCGGCATCAAGAAAGACAAGACGCTCTCCCAGTCCTGGCTCGCCCCGACGGAGGGATTTCCGAAAGGCATCACTCACGTGGCTCGCCTGATCGATGAAAAAGGCTTGAAGCCCGGCGTCTGGATGAACACCGACATCAAGTCTTACGATCCGCCGGAAGGCGCCAAGGACGTCGTCTTCAAGAATCCCGACGGCAGCTTCATGTACGCGGCCTGGCTCTCCCATGCCAACGACTGCTCAGATGAGTCTTTGAAGAAAACGCTCGCTCCCTTGTGGGAAAAGCTGGCCAAGGCCGGCTACGTCTACATCAAGATCGACGCGCTTCGCCACACCTGGTTCGACGCGCTGGGCAACGCCGTCAAAAAGGGCTACATCACGATGGAGGAGGCCAGGAGAAGAATGCGTCGCCTCTTCGAAGTGGCCAGGGAAAAAGCCGGCGAGGACACCTTCCTTCTGTCCTGCTGGGGCACCTTCACGGAAAGCGTAGGCATGGTGGACGCCAGCCGCATCTCTACCGACGCCAACCCCAACTGGGAACGCCTGCTCATGCAGCAGTACGAGCTGGCGCGCTTCTGGCCCCTGCAGAGGATCCTCTATCAATTGGACCCCGACCACATCATCGCCAGGACGCAGCCAAACTGGGTGAGGGCGACGCTCTCCACCGTTTCGCTCTGCGGCGGACTCTTCATGATCAGCGATCCTATCCAGTCCTACGACGAAAAATTAACGCACTCCATCCAGAGAGTCCTGCCGGTATTGCCCACTTATCCGGCGGAAACTTCTCCCATCGATTTCTCCGCGCCGTCTTACGCCAACCACATCTGGACCGGCAGGGACAGCGAGGAAAACCCCATAAACGACAAGCTGAGCGGACATTTTCCGGACGAGGGCGAAGCCTCGCCCTTCGGCACGCTCTGGGTCAATCACATCAGAAGCGAGTTCAGCGGCTGGGCCGTACTGCAGCGCAACGCGCTCTGGAAACTTCCGGAAGCCGAGATAGACCTGAAGGGGCTCGGCCTCAATCCCAAACGCGAATTCCTTGTCTTCGATTTCTGGGCCGGCAAGTTTCTGGGCACCGTCTCCGGCAAGATCTCCCTGCCGGCCATGAGGACCGGCGATTCCATAACTTACATAATAAGAAGGAAGACCAATCATCCGCAGGTCCTGGGGACCAGCAGGCACATCGCGGGCGGCTATGTGGAAGTTTTGAAAGAGGATTGGGACGGCAAGACATTGGAGATCGAGCTGCAGGATCAGCCCGAGGACTGGACGCTCTACGTCTACAAGCCGGAAGGCTACGAAGCCGAGGGCTTGACCGCGACCCTTTCCGCTTTGACGGAAGACCAGATGACGACCGAAGGCGAAGTGGTGAAAATTAAGATCAATGCCGGATCGGATACGTCGAAAATAAAAATCGCCTTCAAGCAAACGGACGCTGAAAAAGAAAACAAACAATAAATCTCAAACCAAACATTAAGGCAAAACCATGGCAAAGAAAGAAATCGGCGGGCACTACGCCCACATGAATTCAACTGTCAGTACCGTCGGCCTTCCCGGCAAAGGCTACCGTAAGATCAAGATCGTTCACATGGGAGCGGGCAGCGGTTTCGCGCATTCGCTTTCCAAGGACTTCATGCAGATGCCCGACATGCCGGGCGGCGAGATCGCCCTGGTCGACATCGACGCCAAGCGTCTCGACATCATGTTCCATCTCATAAAGGCTCTCTGCCAGAAATTCGGCAAGGAGAAAGAGTGGAAGATCACGGCCTACACGGACAGAAGGAAAGCCTTGCCCGGCGCCGACTACATCGTGAACTCTATCGAAGTTTCCGGCGTTAAGTGCGTCAGATTCGACAACGACATTCCTCTGCAGTACGGCGTCTCCCAGTGCATCGGCGACACCATCGGCCCCGGCGGCCTTATGAAGGCCTTGAGGACCGTGCCCGTCTGGATGGACATCCTTCATGACGCCGAGGAGCTCTGCCCCAACGCCCTCGTTTTGAACTACACCAACCCCATGAACATCATGACGCTGGCCACGCTGCGCTATTCGAAAATGAAATGCGTGGGCCTCTGCCACTCCGTCCAG
>JAGCDY010000060.1 GCA_017650925.1 bacterium | reverse complement strand
TTTGGCCAGTTCGTAAAGGCAGTCGGATTTGTTCTGCCCTTTGAGGTCGATCACGCGTTCTTTAGTGAGGAAGGGAAGTATGCTTTTCATGAGTTGATCCTTAGAGATTCTCGGTTATAAAATTCAACATTCTGGTGTAGAGATGCGGCGTAGTGTGCGGTCCGCCGATGCCGTGGTCCTTGTTGAGGACGTAGTGCATCTCGAATTGTTTTCCGGCCTTGATGAGGGCTTCCTCCAGGAGGAGGGAATTTTGGAAGTGGACATTGTCGTCCGCGATGCCGTGCACAAGGAGAAGCTTGCCGGTAAGGCCGTCCACGAAGTTGACGGGCGACCATTTGCCGTAGTCGGGGTTCTCCTGGGGCGTGGACATGAATTTTTCCGTGTAGATCGTGTCGTAGAAGCGCCAGTCGGTGACGCTTGCCACCGCGATGCCGAGCTTGAAGACATTTCCGCCCCTGACCATCAGGCTCGAGGCCATGAAGCCGCCGTAGCTCCAGCCGAAGACGCCGATGCGTTTTTCGTCGACATAGGGCAGGGAACCCAGGAATTTCGCGGCGTAGATCTGGTCCTCGACTTCATAGCGGCCGAGCTGCTTGTAGGTGCACTTCAAGAATTCCTCGCCGCGCCAGCCGGTGCCGCGCCCGTCCACGCAGGCCACGATGTAGCCTCTTTCCGCCAGGTAGCGCTCCCAGCCGAACTGCCAGCCTTCCGTGGCGGCCTGGGAATGCGGGCCGTTGTAGAAGGTCATGAAGAGGGGATAGCGCTTCTTGGGATCGAACTTGTAGGGCTTGATGATCCAGCCGAAGAGCTTCGTCTTTTCCGGCGTCACGAAGTGGAACATCTCCTTTTTCGTGACAGGGTAATTCTTCAGAAGCTTTTTGAGGGCGGCGTTGCTCTCCAGGACGCGCAGGGCTTTGCCGTCAGAAGTGTGGAGCGTGTAGACGGGCGGCGCCTGGTTGGTGGAGTGGCAGTCGATGAAGAGGGAGGCGTCGGAATTGAAGGTGATGTTGTGCGTTCCCTGGCCAATTGTCACGCGCTCTAATTTCTCGCCGTTAAAGCCTACCTTGAAGAGCTGGCGCTGCAAATGATTCGTCTTGGTCGTTTCGAGATAAACGAGCTTTTTCTTTTCGTCGATCGCCTTGACGGCGGAGACGTCCCATTCGCCGTTCGTAAGGTGGCAGATGTAGGTGCCGTCAAGCTTGCAGCGCATAACGTGCCAGCGTCCGCTCCTGCTGGTCCTCAGCAAAAATTCCGGGCTCTCCTTGAGGAAATAAAGCTGCTGGTCGATGTCGCAGTAGCGCTCGTTGGCTTCCTCGTAAACGCATTCGAGCTCGGTTTTGCCTTTCTGGGCTCTCAGCCACTCAAAGTGGTTCTGCAGTCTGTTGACGATCAGAAGATAGAGATATTTTCCTTTGGGCTCCCACTGGATGGTGGGGATGTAGATGTCGTCGGAGCCTGTGTCGAGCGTCACGGTCTTCTTGGTCTTAAGGTCGAAGACGTGGCAGGTCACTTTGGAGTTGTCCTCGCCGGCCCTGGGGTATTTGTAGACGAAAGGCTTCGGATAATCCGTGCCGTGATAGAAGTCGATGCGGTACTCTTTCACCTTGCTCTCGTCGAAACGGAGATAGGCGATGCTCTGGCTGTCGGGAGACCACTGGTAGCCGTAGGTCATGTACCATTCTTCCTCGTAGACCCAGTCGGGCGCGCCGTTGATGATCTTCGTCGCCTTGCCGTCCTTGGTAAGCCTGATCTCCTTGCCGCTTGCGAGGTCCTTGACGTAAAGGTCGTTTGCGAGAACGAAGGCGACCTTCCTGCCGTCGGGGGAGAAGGAGGCCAGTTTCTGGCGCTTTTTATCGCAGACAGGCGTCACGGTCTTCTTCTTGAGGTCGTAGACGAAGTAGGAGGCGTAGAAGGTGCGGCGGTAGATCTTCTCGAAATCAACGGCCAGAAGAAGCTTGGTCTCGTCCTTGCTGAAGGCGTAGCTGTGCAGTTTCTCGGCGCCGATCTCTTTGCATTTTCCAATGTCGAAAAGCGTTTTCAAAAGCTTGCCGCTCTTAAGATCATAAACGGTCACGCGCTTGGAATCTTCCAGGCGCGAATAAGTTTTGCCGGAATTCATGAAACGGAATTGCGGAATGCCTTTGGCAGAAAAGATCTTTTCCTTGTAGAGCGCGTCAATGGTTATCGACTTCATCTTTTGTCTTATGGTTTAAGGTTAAATTTATTCCAAGGATTTTTTCGCGGGATCTTTGATCTTGGGATCGCCTTTCGGGAAAAGGCGTTTCGTTTCGAACCTGGGGTCGCGGCCGCGCCTGCCCTGGAAGTAATCCTCGCATTTCTTGATGTCTTCGGGGGAGACTTCGCGCTTGAAGGGGAGCGTCGGCGTGTCAACGACGTAACGCCTGAGCCAGGTGAGGCAGATGTCACCGGACAGAAGGAGAGCTTCGGGCGAGAGATACTTTATGCTGTCGTCGCCGGTATGTCCCATGGTGGTGCCGGCGCCGTAGCGGCCGTACTGGATGACCGGTATGCCCACGGCGGCCAAGGGCGTGCCGTCGGAGCTCATCGGTCCTCTGGAGCAGCGCAAGTTCCGCTTCTTCTCGAAGAAGAGAAGGCGCATGGAGGCGCCCAGGTCTTCCGGACCGGAATAGAGGATGACGTCGTTAGCCAAAAGCGAACCCATGACGTCGATGTTCAATCCGAGGCGGTGCCTTTCCAAAAGCGTTCTGCCGCTCGCGGGATCGAAAGATTTCTTGTTTCTTTCTTTCTTGTCGCTCTCGAATAGCTCATGAGCGTAAGCGAGCGAGCCGTGCAACCCGGACTCCTCGCCGGAAAAGAGCACGAAGCGCATCGTTCTTTTCGGTCTCTTTTTGGCGAGGAGCCTGGCCAGCTCCATCGCTATGACCGTGCCGCCGCCGTTGTCCGTGGCGCCCGGGCACTGCCAGTGCGTGTCGTAGTGGCCGCAGATCACGATTATCTCTTCGGGGAAATCGCTTCCTTTGATCTCTCCGATGACGTTGTGGCCCCAGACGTACTTTTCCTCGTTCTGAATGGTGATCCTCATCTCGCACTCTTCTTTCGATTCGACGAGGGGAAGGGCGTCCTGATAGGGAATGGTGATTGTGGGAAGATTGCCCCAGCTGGCGAAGTACTCATGCCCGGTCAGCTGGCGGTGCAGGTGCGTTTCATAACGGCCGTCGATGAAGACGAGCGCTTTCGGCTTGTAAGCAAGAAAGTGTTCTCTTTCCTCTTTGGGGATGCCCTGCGTGACCACGACGATCTTATCCTTCACTTCCGGAGTGATCGCTTCCTGGTATCCCTGGACGGCGAAGAAGAGTTTTCCAACTATTCCGCTTTTGGGAGTGGAGGAGGAGGGCATGTGGACTTCGCAGGGAATGTTCTTCCAGTTTCCCTTGCCGATCCTGGCTTCCGCTTTTCCGCCTTTGTTGTCGTAGGCCCAGATGGGGAATTTGTGCAGAAAGGCTCTCATGCCGAAGGAACGGAATTTTTTCATTATGTATTCCGCGGCTTCATATTCGCCCTTCGTTCCTCCCAAACGGGAGCCTATTACTTCCGAAAGGTCGTAGAGGTAATCGAAGGCGTTCTTGCCGGAAAAATTCCAGTCGTTTTCACTAGCGGCGGGGAGAGTTTTTCTGAAAGCTTTTTCTTTCATTTCTTCTTGCTTGTTTTCGCCTCTTTGCGGCGCGGGTCCTCCTGACCCAAAAATGGATTGTAATAGCCGAAGCGCACGTCGGGGAATTCCTCGCTAATTTTGTCCATCAGGTTAAGCACGCCCATGGCGGGCTCCTCGGTTTTTATGTTCAGAGTTTCTATGTACCAGTCGGGATCGATATTCAGATTGCGCCACTGGATAAGGTCTACGCCCAGATCCTCAAGGATCTTCCTTAGGGCCTCGTATTCTCCGACCTGGTCGGTGAAGCCCGGGAAGACGAAGTAATTCAAGGAAACGAAGACGCCGTTGCTTCTGGCGATCCTTATGGAGTTCATGACGTCCTCAAAGGAGAAATTCGGATGACAGTAGGCTTCGTAGTATTCCGGCCTGGCGGAGTTCAGGGAGATCCTGACGCTGTCGAGGCCGGCCTCGATGACTTTTTCCAGTTCGTCCGTGAGGCCGCCGTTGGTGTTGAGGTTGATCGTGCCGTAGGGAGTTTCCTTTCTAATCATCCTGATGCTTTCCGCTATGACGTCGGAGACTGTCAGCGGTTCGCCTTCGCAGCCCTGGCCGAAGCTGGCCACCGGTTTCTCCGCCGAAGCGAAATGGTCGAGGACGAGCTCCGTGATCTCTTGGGGCGTCGGCGTGAAGGCGATGCGGTTCTGCGAGGCGCAGACGTGGTCGCCCGGTTGGAAGGAGATGCAGCCAAGGCAGTGGCTGTTGCAGGCCCTGCTTGTTGGCAGCGGCATTTCCCAGCGGCCCAGGGCGTAGTTTCTGGCGGCGGGGCAGCGGTAGGTGAGGCAGCAGTTGTCCATCAGATGCTGGGCCAGCCGGTTATTCTTGTAAACTTTCTTTATCCTGGCCGCGCCCTGCAGAATCTTCTTTTCGTTAAAGGTCCGGCAGTCCTGGCGCT
The DNA here is from genome assembly GCA_017650925.1 of bacterium. Taxonomy (GTDB): domain Bacteria; phylum Auribacterota; class UBA3054; order UBA3054; family UBA3054; genus UBA3054. The sequence continues at coordinate 486 of JAGCDY010000060.1, read as the reverse complement.
TGTCCTTGTCGATCCTGACGGCAGGCACCACGAACTGGTCGTCGATCCAGCCGACGGCGGTGTAGCAGTAGAGGGGCAGTATGGGCGCGTCCGGCGTCCTTACGAAAGCTGGGCGCATAAGGGAAGTGTGCGCGGGCGCGATGAAGGCGGCCACGGCCTGCACGTCCCGGCCGCAGTAATCCTCGACCGTGGCGATCTTGCCGGCTTCCTCATCCCAGCCTTGCGGCAGGCGTCCCGGCAGAGTGAAGAGCTCGCTGCCAGCTGGCAGCGGTATCCAGCTTTCCGGGATGGAAGGCTCGGCGCCGCCCATGCCCAGCCAGGCCAGTTCCGGGCAGTCGATTATCTCGCCTTCCATATCGGCCAACAATCGACGCGGGATATCCATTAGTAAACCCTTTCCCTTTGGGTTATGGCCAGGGCCTTCCTGATGACGGTCCGGTCGGGCTCGTAGGGGATGGAGACGGCCTCCGGCTCCGGAAGCATCAT
>JAGCDY010000059.1 GCA_017650925.1 bacterium | reverse complement strand
CCGGGGCGGGCCTTGGCGTTGTAAGCCCAGCCTATGTGGTTGGTATTGAAATCGTCGATGGAAAGTTCCTTTGAGAAAGCTTCATATTTCCTGCCGGGAGGCTGCAGGAGCACCTCGAGTTTGGGATGGCGCTTTTTGTTGTTATCAAAAAGGAGGTAGAGATCCCTGACGCCGTAATCATCGCCGTCGGGGTCAAGTATGGGATAGGCGCCGTGCTCCCTCTGGTAGTCGTCCAGAAGATAGTACATGTTCCTGAGCTGGGAGCGGCATTTTATCTTTGGCAATTCGTCTTTAACGTAATCGTGAACCACCAGGCCGATAAATGGCAAAACAATGAACAGCGGAAAGAGCAGCGTGCAAACGAAGGCGGCGATAAAACAGCCTTTGGAAGCCTCTTTTTTCTCACTCGCTCCCCTAGCCAAAGCCAGATAGCCCAAAAAAACGAGCCCTGTTACCGGGATAAGGAGCAGCAATGTCCACCAGCCGGAATGCAAGGTGTCGTGCAGCCTCCTTACGCAGAGCGAAATGAAAGGCAGGATGAAAACGACAAATGAGATCAAAAGAAGCGGTTCGACAATGTCGTCGTCGACGTCCAGGCCCTCTTCCAAAAAGCAAAGCGAGATAATCAAGGCTAGAAAAGTTAGGACGGGGATCAGGAATTCCTTCCTGTTGGACTTGCCTTTGTAATCGAAGGCTCTCGTGAAAAAACACTTCAGTTCGTTCATGAACACACCAAGATAAGCGTTAACGATTTACATACTTATTTTACAAAAAAAGGAGGTCGATGACGACCTCCTTTTTGTTCGCGTGTGCGAAGTGGATTTGTTTATCTCTGCCTGCGGGCGAAGGCCAGCGTCAGGGCCGCCAGAAGGGCCAGGAAGGCCGGTTCCGGGATGGGAGGCACGGTCTGCTCAAGGCAAAGGTAGCTAAGAAGGATGTAGCGTCCGTCAAAGTTCTTCCAGCCCTGGACCTGAATGCCAATGTTGTCCGGGACGTCCGGAAGGTGCGTGTCGTAGTAATGGGTCCAGTCAAAGCTCCAACTGGTAGCCTCTTCCTCGCTGCTCTGAAGATCAACGCGTTCAAGGAAAGGTCCGTCGTCATCGTAGGCAAGGGTAACGGCGGTGGTGATGTAGTGTCTGTAGACAGCTCTTTCCGAGCCGTCGTAGCGCGGTTGGAATTCGTTGGTGCCCCAAGTGGTGAACCACTTGGTGGCGGAATGGATTCCGTAGGTCGCGACAGGTGTGTCCCCTTTCCTGAACATGGTCCAGCAGCCGTTGTCGGGAACGTAGTATGTGGCGGTCAGGCGAAGCTTTTGGCCGGGCAAAAAGAAAGTGTTCGTGGGAAGATCCATCGTGACGCCGTCTTTGGGGAATTCATTATCGCCGGGTTTCCCCATGAAAAGGCGGGCGACGTAAATGCCGGCCTCGTTGGTATCGATATTGTCGGTGTACTGTTCCCAGCTGCCCAACCTCTTGTAGAGCGGCTGCTGCTCAGATAGGGATTTTCCAAATTCATATTGCTGGAAGTAGTCTTCGTACAAGGTCTCCCATTCCTCTTCCGGGGGCTCGTATTCGTAGATCACCTGAAGATCGTCGAAATCGGCGCCTGCTCTGTCCGTGTCGAACGTGTTGCCGACGGCCGTGAACTCAACGAACTCGGGACGTTCCAGCATATAACGCAGATGGCAGATCCTGCGGCCGTTATATGAGAATCCGCTGTCGTCAAGGGCTCTGATACTGTAGGATACGACCTGGGCCAGATCGCAGTCGATCACGATCTCAAAGAAGCACCAGGTGCTGTAGACGACAGCGTTGGTGGTGTGATACCAGGTCCTTCCGGAATCGGCGTTGTCCCAGAATGTGTTCCCTGAGTTGGCGGCGGAGCTGTTGACGGTGGAATTGTGATTGTAGAAGTATGTCTTGTAGTCGGAGGAATGAGGAGTGAAGCGCAGAATAGGCTTGTCTTCCTTAGTTGCCAGCCTGATCTCGGCGTATCCGTTGCCTTCCGGGATCCTGGTCTTGCCCTTGATCTTTATCTTGGCGTTCTTGCCATGATTGTAATCAAGGCGACCCCAATCGAGAGGGATCCTGACGCCGCGGTCCATTTTCGTCTGCTCTATGCCGGGGGCGGCCTTTTTCCTGCTAAGATGGAGGATCCAGTTCTCCCCGTCGTTGGTGATGTCGACTTCGCCTTCTACGGGATCGTCGCCGACGCAGTTGACGCTGGACTGCATGACTTGCGTGTCGCCCTGGCCCAGCCATGGTCCGAGGTCGTAAGATTCAAAGTCGTCCTGCCAGAGAACGTGGGTCTCGGCGAATATCACGCCCGTCGCTATGACGGATAAAAGAAGGAGTTTGTTGCGCATTGTCTTACCTCACTTGTTTTGTTTCGTTTATGCTAACAAAAGGTAATTTTATTTGCAAATGTTTGGCAAAAAAAAGGACGCGCGCAGGCGCGTCCTTTTCCAGCATAGCTTTGCTTGCTTATTTGGTCTCTTCGGTGGCCGGAGCGGCGGCTTCGGTCTTCTCGCTTACGGCGGCGTCGGCAGCTTCAACGGCATCCTTGGCGGCGGACTCTACGGACTCCTTGGCGGCCTCGGCCGTTTCGGAACCTTCCTCGGCGGCGGCCTGGGCTTCCGCGGCTACCTTGGCGGCGGCTTCGTCAGCCTCCTGCTGAGCCACGGATCTCATGTTCTCCTGAGCTCTGCTGGCAGGCCTTGAACTGCTCTGCATGATGGAAGCGCTCCCCTGCTTGTAGAGGATGGTGGCCAGAAGGCAGAGGACGATGAAAGAAACGGCCAGGACCATCGTGCTCTTGGTGAGCACGTCGCCCGAGCGGTTGCCGAAGGTCGCCTCGCCTTCAAAGGCGTTGGTAATGTTGTTGCCTTTGCCGGACTGCAGAAGGACGATGCCGACCAGACAGATGCTGACGATCACTAAAAGGACCAATACTATCGTGTATAACATAATTCTCCGTTGAGTGAATAAGGCGTAGACATCACGTAAACGATGTCTCGCTTTATGCAACCCCGCCAGGATTTGAACCTAGACCGAGAGTACCAAAAACTCTTGTGCTGCCATTACACCACGAGGTTATGTCGTAATAGAGTCAGTATTAGTCTCTTTCAACCTGATCCCACTTCTGCCAGACGAAGTAAGGCAGAGAGGTCGTCTCGTAGACAGAATACATATCATCGACGCTTCCGATGGTGGCAACGTCAAGGGTGCCGGCGACGGCGCGGACGCCAGTCAGGAAGATGCCCTTGAAGAGGCCTTTGCAGGGACCAAGAACACCGTCTTCAGTCGTTTCGACATAAATGGAGCGAGGGAGTTCCACCCAGCAGGTAGCGGCGTTAACGAGACCGCGGGTCATCTTGAAGCCCCACTTGCTGCCAAAGAGGTCAGCAGTGTTGGCGGTGCGGGACATATTGGCCTCGTCGCTCAAAGAACTGGTTTCAGCGGCGGTAACTGTTCCGACCAAAAGAAGGGCCGCGATGGCTACTAACATGCTTTTTTTCATTTTGTACTCCTGGTTGAGTTTTAATTGTGTTGATTAATAATTATAAACTTTTATCACATCGCCTGTGGCAGAATGATATCTATCTTGTGTTCTTCAAGCCCGTGCAGATCGTTCATGCTCTTGGTCGCCAGGCCTTTCTTGGCGTCGGAACGCGGGATGGCCTTTAAGACGATGCGGACCTTGGCGGGCATGCCGTTCCTCTGGAAGGAGTCCCAGTTGCCGGCTACGAAGCGGCCGTTTTTCGTGCTCCAGTAAAGGACGCGGAAACTGATGATGTCGAAGGCGAAGGGCTCGACTTCCTCGGTGTCGTTGACGTCGAATTCGGGCCAGTTCTTCGGCTCGTTGAAGTTCCACATTCCCTTGTCTTTCTGCATGCGGACCAGTTCGTAATCGGGCCACTGGGGCTGATCGCCCTCTTTCACTTCGCGCATGGCGTAGGCCAGCTCTTTCATGCCGCGCTCGGTCGTGCAGCCGAAACGGATGACGGACTGGTCGGGGCTGAGCTGCTTGATCTCAAAGTAGATCTGCTCGCCCACCGGGCGGTTGTTGTTGACGAGAGCCTGCGAAAGCTCGCGGTTCAGCTGGTCCATGACGGAACGGACGTTCTGGTTCATCTCGGCCCTAAGCTGGGTCTCCGTGACGGTGTCGAAGGTCGAGCGGAACGCGACCATCAGAGACGACATCAGGATGCCCAGAACGCCGAGAGAGACTAGGATCTCGATCAGTGTGAAACCCGAGAGTTTATTTCTTAGCGTTCTTGCCATAGGTTATTGCCGGATAAGGGTTATGTACTCTGAAGATCTGACGCAGGATCGGTTTGTTGACCTGGTCTTCCTTGACTCTTGAGTGATCGAGAGGAACGAGTTCCTCCTGGATCTGGGAACGGTCGTAAACGTTCATTTCGATCTGGAAGAAGACGCCCTTGACGCCTTTTTCGCCGATCTTGGTGTCGCCTTCCCTGCCGATGTCATGCACGGTGTACTGCCAGAAATAGCGGGGGTTCTGCTCGAAGGGATAGACCTCCGAGACCATCACCGGCGAAGACGCGCGCTTCGACTTGTCGTCTTCTGACATGTAGCGGGCGAAAGCCGTGTCGGCCTTGAGGTAGTACTTGGCGATCCTGGTGGCGTTGTCGCCGCGGCCAATGGGGTTCCCCAGTTCATAGGTCAGTTCGCTGACCTTGGAACGCATGAGGTTGGCAAGGACCGTGTTGTCCCTGGCCTTGCGGAAGGACTCCATGCCGGCCGGGAAGACCGCCATAATACTGCTCATGCCGATGGAGAGGATGGCCAGGGCGGCCATGATCTCGATCAAGCTGAAACCGTATGTTTTTAGCTTATTCATTAGTCAAGTCCTAGGGCCTCGAAGGCAGCGTCCTCACTTTCCACCTTGTCTGTGCCGGCCGCCTGAGTCGTGGCCGTCTGCTTATCCTCGGGGAAAATGCGGTTGATTGGTTTTACTCGGGCGATGCCCGCCGCTTTGTAGATCTGGACCGGGAGTTCCCAGATCTCCTGGGGCTCGGTCTTGTCCTCAATCACGATAGGATTGTGGGAGGCGTAGGTGATGCCTCCTTCCGGGGAAAACTCGATCTCTATGGGCGGTTCGGCCTTGATGTTCAGACGATGGTCCAGATAGTAGGGCCTGTTGTCGATCGTCAGGTCGTTATCGTAGTCGATGACGTTGTCGGAGCCGGAGTCGAAGGTCTGGAGCTTCCAGACTTTCCTGGTCGGGGTGACCGTCATCCTGATCGCGAACTTCCTCCTCTGGGTGATGGCGGAAGTCCTGGCGAAGAAGATGCGGTCCTTGATGGCGTTGGCCGCGCTCTCTATGCGCATGTTGCGGCCAACCGCGGCGAAACTCACAACGCCGATAGAGCTGATGGCGCCGATGATGCCTATCACCACCAAAAGTTCCATCAGCGTGAAACCGCTGTATCTAAGGCGATTTTCGTTCATTGCGCTCTAAATTTATCAGTTACGGTCTGACGTCGTCCTTGAGACCATTATCGTTCACGCCGTTGGGTCCGCTGGACCACATGTCGAACTTGGTCTTGTTCAGCTGCGGTTCGAGAATTCTGAAATTCAGAGGATTGCCCCAGGAGTCGGCGATGGCCTGATTGTTTTGCTGATGGAAGTAGTGCTTCTTGTCAGTGTCGTAATAGGGCCCTCTCCAGTTGGGGTTCTTGTAATATTTGTCGCTCTTCTGGTCCGGATCATCGACGAAGCCGGTCAAGGCATTGGAGATCTCTTTGGAGTCGTCCGTCTGGGGATAGATGCCCATGTCCGTCTTGTACTGCTCCAGAGCCAGGGAGACGTTCTGCATAATGGTCGCGGTCTGGGTCTTCTTAGCTTGTTTCTGAACCATGGCTGCGCCGGTCGTGCCGAGCGTGCCGAGCACGGTGATGATGGCGATGACTACGAGCAGCTCAATTAAGGTAAAACCTTTGATGCGTTTCATTCTAGCACTCCTCAAGTTTGTTTTCTCGATCATTCAATGACCCAGTTTATGATGTTGTCGCGGTTGAAGTCCGCGCCGAAATCTATCGTCTCGTCTCTCGTTCCTTCCGTGGCCTTGTTGTCGGGGCCGCAGGAGTAAAGGAGATACATGTTGGGGTTGTAGGGGCAGCGGGGGCATTCCCTCTGATTTTCCCAGTAGCGGTAAGGAACGTCCCAGGGGTCCATAAGCTTGCCGGCTCTGACGGGGAAGCTCTTGTCGATGTCGATGTAGGGCTTCTTCCAGCGGGGGTGGTTCAGCGGGATGTCGCCTTCGTCGCCGGTATACTTTCCGTCCTGGTTCAGGTCGCCCGTCAGGCAGCCGATCATCACGGAGTTGTCCGCGGGGCCGTTGCCGGTCGGAGGATAGCAGCCGAAATCGCTGTGATACTGGCTCAAAGCAAGCTCCAGGCGCTGGATGGTGGCTTCAGCGGCAGAGGTCTTGATCTTGGCCTTGGCGACGACGGTGACGCCGCCGGAAAGCGCGGCAAGAATGCCGATAACGCTTATGACCACCAAGATCTCTATGAGGGTGAAACCCTTGTTAACAGTCTGCTTCATGGCTTTTATTGTTCCTGTTGCTGTTCTTTTTCTTCTGTCGCTTCCGGCAATTCGTTTCCCAGAGCAACCACTTCCTGAAGGATGTCGGAGAGTTCCTTTATGGCCTCCGCGGGGACGATTATCGTTCTCTTGGTGGCGGAATCCTTTTCGCTTATCTTCAAAAAGCGTCCGCGTTTGTTTTCTTTGTAGTCAACGTAAAAGAGCTTGCATTCGCAGACGATCTTCTTTGTCAGGATGAGCTTTTCGTTGGCGTTGTAGTTGTTGGGCTTGGGAAACATGATTTACCTCGCTTCCCACCGGTCTCCGTCCGATCAGCGGTAGAGCTTCATCAGGCGGTGAGCGTTGCGGCGGGCGGCTTTCTGCTTGCGCAGTTTTTTCTCGCTGGGCTTTTCGTACTGGGCGTGCTGGCGCACGACTTTAAGAACGCCTTCGCGATCGACTTTCTTTTTCAGGCGACGGATCGCCTTGTCAACTGTTTCGTTTTTACGAACCGTAACTGTTAACACGTATTCCTCTCGGATTTAATGAATGTACATGTGACCCTCTCCCGCAAGCGCACCATGCGCCTGTGGTAGGGTAAAAATTATCGTTAAGAATTATATTCAAACGCCTTCCCTTTGTCAAGGCGGAACCTATAGGCCCTAGGCTTATCTTTTCACCGCCCTTCGGACCAGTTCCTCGACATAGCCGAAGAGGTAGCGCTGCATGAGGCTGACGGTCTCCAGGGGCAGTTTGTCGTGCATGGCCGCCTGCCAGAGCTTGTGCATCTCCTTGGTGGCCGCTATGACCTTGTCGACGTGCATTATCTCTCTGCTGCGCGAGAACTGCTGGTCGATGTAGCGGTTGTAGAGGCGGTATCTGGCGTAGAAGTAGACGAGATCCAGCATGTCGCGCTGGATATGCGGTTTCAAGCCTTCCGCCATCTTCATAAGCTCTTTGGTGGCCTTGGGATAGTCGTCCGAATCGGTGAGATGGAAGTTCTCCATGTAGGAGGAGAACTCCTTGACTTTCTCGTTTTCCGAGCCGAAGTAGTAGATTGGCCAGCTTTCCTTAAGGTTCTCTTCCGTGGAAGTCTTGCGCCACAGGAGCGCCCCGGCCCTGTAGACGGCCTCCCAGGCAAGCACGATAGGCATGCGCATGGCGCCCTGCATCAGCTGCGGGGCTAGCGGCGTGTCGAGCCGCTGGCAGTTGTGGCTGCTATAGGCCAGAACGATTCCGCCCTGCTCGTTTTTGTCCTGCTTGATGGACCAGAGAGCCTGGAGATGGGACTTCAGGCGTATGCTGACCTCAGTCGCGGGGAAAGAGAGGGCGTAATAGCTGTTCAGGACCGTCTGGCCGGCCTTCTGGAAGCGGTCTATGCTGTCGAGCTCGCGGTCGTCGCGCATAAGTACCGCGCCGCCCTTGGGCCATTTGTCGAGAAGATCGCCGTTCAATATGTCCGACCAGGTGATAGGCAGTTTCCCCTCCTCTTTTAGGACGGAGCAGAGCTCGAGGGCGTACTCCTCCTGGTCCTGGCTCAGTTCCTGGGTGAAGGAGTTGTCCTCTTCGCGGCCCGCGAAATCAAGGAAAACGTACTTCCCGCCGTGGGCCTTGGCCAGGTCGCGGCACAAGCCTTTCATAAGCTCCCTGGATTCCTTCAGTTCCGTCCTGACCTTGGCCAGGCGGTCGTTTTTGACTTCGGGCAGGTCGGAGAGCCAAATGTAGGGCTCCAGCTCCCAGACGAAGCCGACGCTCCTCAGAACGGGCAGAAGCGGAATGACCGTTATGCCGAGCCTTTTGGCGTAGGCGACCATCCTGGAGACCTGCTCTCTGGTGTAGCCGTAGAAAGAGGAGGCGTACGGCAGCGAATACGGGAACATGCCCCTGTAGTCGATCACAACGGCGTTGTATTTCAAAGCCGCCAGCCTGTCAAAAATGTTCCTGACGTAGTCGATCTTGTAGTTGTAGACCGAGAGGTCGAGGTGGAAGGCCCTTATCTGGCAGTCCGGTGCGTCCTCGATCTCCATGCAGCGGATGCTGTCCGTCGTGGCGTCCAGGATCTTCAGGAAGGTCTGGAAGGCTCCGCACAGCCCTTCGTATCCGCCGGCTGAGACCAGGATGCCGTTTTCCGTCACCTTGATGGCGTAGGCGTCCGCGGCCATGTTGGCGACCTCGAAGAAGCGGATCTTGATGCCGTTCTCCTGAAGTGTCTTTTCCGCGGTGTGCGGGAAGTCGTGCCAGGCGGAGGCGATCTCCTGACGGAACCGCTCGTTTAAGGGCTTCTTTATGGAATACTTTTTCTCGCCGTAGACTATGCGCTTCGGCTCAGGGATTATTTTGTAATTTTTTTCCATGTTTTTTCTCGTTGTAGTCCATTCTGGCGCGTTTCAAGAGCTTGTTCCAATCCTTCGCCATATCGGGGTTAAGGGTGAGGTAGGCCGCGTCGAAACGGACCCTGTTCTTGTATATCTCCTCGAGCGAGAGAGAATTTTCCAATTCTTCCGGCGTAATATAGGGGCGCGGGAATTCGTCGTGCGTGAAGCGGTATATCCTGTCGTAGAACCACCAGCCGTTCTTCAGGCGCAAGAGTCCGGTCCTGGCCCTCTGCTCCCCCGGCAGGTCTTTCGCGGCGCAGCAGATCAAATAGGTGTAGACGTATCTTTCTATGGGCGTTACCAGGATGGGTCTGGACATCTTTGGTTCCTGCTTCAAACCGGCGTACCATTCGTTTATGAGACGATAAGAGTAGAACTCAAGGTTGGGATCGTCCAGTAGGTCCCTCGTCTTCGGGGTATAGGTGGCGTTGTCACTAATGGTCCTCGCGATAAGGTTCGTGAAGACCGCGCCATCAAGGCTGATCGTCTTGAGGCCCTTGTTGATCAGGTGGTTCTCGTACTGGATGTGCTGGTGGAGATAGGTCCAGCGGAAAAGTTCCGCAGTAAGATAAATGGCGTCCGCAAGCGTCTTGACCTTTTCCGCGGAGCGGCACATGATCATGGCGTTGGGGTCCGTAACGTCCGTTCCAAAAGCCCTCATGTTGTGGTAAAAATACGGCATGAAACCTTTGGTCGGCCTGTACATCAGTATCCACCACACATAGCAGCCCTGCTTCTTCTTGAACTCGTCTTTCATATAGGGCAGAAAGATGGACTCCTTGACGACCCAGTTCTTGGTGTTCGGCCTAATGCTCTGCTCGTAAAGGCAGTTCTTGTGGATCCAGGAATTCGGCTCCGCCTGGTAAATGACGATGTCGCCCGGCTGGTAGTTCATTTCCAGATAATCGAAAACGTAGCGCACACCCTCCAGCTGCTCCTCGAAAAGCTTATCGGACTCGGCCGCGCCGTAGCCCATGAAGCAGATGAGCGCGCAGAATCCGATCGTGGAAAAAGCGCGGCCCCAGGACGCCACGGCCTTCCGCCACTCCGGCAGCGAGCAGATGACCTTTCCGCAAAGCGCCCAGCACCATTCGAGGATGCAGCTCAGGGCTGCGGACAAAATTAGCATGTCCAATATCAAAACGAAAATGATGTATTTGTCGCGGAACTGCTCGTAAGTGATGCGCTGGGTCAGAAGGCGCAGCAAGACGAAGGTTGACAGCTTGACAAAGAAACAGTAAACGGCTACGAGCCTGAGCCTGCTGAAAAGCAGGACCACGAAAGCGGCGATGGTCAGGTAAAGGACGTAGTGGGCAAAAGGAGCGCCAACCCACAGTCTTTGGCAAATGCCTCCCACCACGGAAAAAGAAAGCTCGGAAATTAGCGTCGCGCTGCCGCGTCCGGTAGGCGTGTAAGGCTTGTCAGCGCCGGACACCAAGAGGAACTGGTAGCAATAAACCAGGCAGGGCAGGACCAGGAGGATGAATTTCTGATAGAAGACCGAGAAAGTGTCCTTGAAAGCCTCCATGGAGCGCCTGAAGCCCAAGCCTTTCCATTCCTTCCTCCTCTCCCAGGCCAGGCCAGCCACCGGCAGGAAAGCGTAGATGCAGAGGAAAACGTTGGAGAAAGCGAAAAGGAAATAGAAGCCCTGGTGGGAGCCCATGCCGCCTACCGCCGCCAGCGCGTAGAGGGCGTAGGCCCTGAGCGACTCCCTGGAGCCGGGGGCTTTCTTCAGGATATCCACGGCCTCGATGAGAAGCCAGGTGGTGAAAAAGCAGACAAAGGAATAGTAGCGCGCTTCCCTGGCGTGCGTCAGAAGCAGAAGCGAGACCGTGCCGAAGGAAGCCAAGATCAAGCCCGTCCAGTTGTCCTTCAGGCGTTTGCCCAAAAGGAAAAACAAAGGCACGGTCAGGAAACTGAAGATCGCGGAGGGCAATCTTATCTGCCACTCCCTCAGAACGTCGACCTTAAAGAAGGTCGTGAAGAAGCGGCCGTCGAAGAAATAGACGAGAGCGTTGACTGGGGCGCGGCTGGTGATGTAAAAACGCCAGAGGTGCCAGAGCGACCAGTGGGACCGCTCCTCCGTCAGACATTCGTCGTAGGTCATCCCCCGCCAGGAGAGATGGTAGAAGCGCATGTAGAACGCCAGCAAGAGAAGCGCCGTCAAAAGAAGATACGGCCAGGCTTTTCTCAGATATCCCAGTATCTTCCTCACGCCTTTCCTCCTTTGAATATCAGCCTAAAGGCGTAATAGAGCGAGCCCATGATAAGCGCAATGAGCCACAGCCAGGCGATCATCCTCAGCATAAGGTAAGCGCTGTTGAGCCTAACAAGCCGCAAATCTCGCAAAACCACCATCTCACGCCTCACGCTCATCCTGATGTTGCTGAAGAAGCGGGTGAAGAAGCGCTGGAAGGTGTCGTTGTTGTCCGGATAGAGTTCGCCGCGGGCGGCCAGGACATGGTCGCTGAAGGAAGCCACTGTCAGGCTTCCAGCGACGGGCGTCTCAAGCTCCTCGGGAGTGATGTCGGGCTTGGGCTCGTTGCGCCAGAGCAGCGAATAGAAGCTCATGGGCTTCAGCCCCATTAGCCAGCGATCGTCCGTGGTCTGGACCATGGGTTCGGGATGCCCGAAAGAATACACGGGAGCGACCAGAATGACGAGGGCCGCAAGCGTCAGCACGGCCGCCGCCACTTTCGAATAGATGTCGCGCCTGAAATAGACTGCCAGGAAAATGAAGGTCACAACGAAAGCCGCCCAGACCACCCAAAAGCAGGGCAAAAGGAAGAGGGCGAAGCCTAAAATGTTCTTGATCAATATGGGCGGCAGCTTGGCCTCCACTAAGTTGACGCTTTCAATTACGGCCGACTCTCCCCTCCCCTCGTGCCAGAAGCGCAGCGAAAGCTCATCTTGGAAAGAGTGGACGGTATCGAAGGCGACTATGTGCTCCCGCACGCCGTCCCCGAAGAAAGACAGCAGAAACTCCGTTTGGGAATCGTCGTAGGAGGGAGCCTTGTAGAGGTCGGTGTATATGAGGGCCGGAACCGAACTATCCCCCGCGCGGCCCTTGACGGTCAGCAGCGCCGCGGAATATGGCGAGCAGCCGTCCAGAGGGATCTTCACCACCGTGCTGTCGCTGTTGAGCTCTTTTTCGACCTTTTGGGAAAAGAGCGTCCGGGAAAGCGGACCATACATGGCCGAGTGGACAACGTTCAAAGGCGTCGCGCAAATGATGAAAGCTAAAAGGCCGCAGCTGATGACAACGACGGCGCTTCTTCGGAAAAAGCCGGCGTTCTCATACAAGCGGAAAGCGAAAAACAGGATCAGGCAGGCGATGACAAAATTGCGGAGAAAGAGCAGAGCGTAGGGCCAGAAGGTCCTCATCTTCGCCTTTGTGCTCGTGACGAAGAAAAAGAGTTTCTCGGCCTTAAGCTGCGTGGGCGAAGTGTTGGAAACAAGCAGGTAATAGCGTCCGCCCTGGGGGATCTTCTTGCGGACCATGCAGAAGCGGCGCCTCTGAAAAACGGCATGCTCCTGTTCCACGCAGCTGGTTAAGAGCTTTTGAAAATTGTGCACGCTCGCCTCGGACTTCACGAATATCTCCCCGTCCTCGGCGCTTATGATCCCGTAGTGCAGCATAGGCAGTTTTCCCGTCTTGCCGCTCAGGGTCCCGAAAAAGTTTGCGCAAAGCGTCCCGCCTTCGTCGGCGTCCATGGGATACAGCTGGTAATTTGTGCGTCCCTTGGTCAGCGCGACGACACCGCTCACATCCGCCTTCTTCATGTCAGGATAGGGCGGCGCGATCCTCTTGCCTATGTGGTAGGCTCCTTCCAGGCCCAGGTAAGCCAGAAAGAGGACCAGGGGTATCAGAAGCTTAGCGCGAAACATCTTTTACCAGCGGTTCCAGTGGATCTTTTCTTCCTTGAATTTGTCCTTGGGCTTGTCTTCGCCCGTGGGATAGCCGATGGAGATGAGGGACAGGACTTCGTAGTCGTCGCTGTAATTGAAAAGCTCTTTGTAACTTTCGGTGCGGTCGGGCAAGGGGTACCCGGCGCACCAGACGGCGCCAAGGCCCAAAGCTTCCGCGGCCAGAAGAATGTTCTCCGTGGCGGCCGAGCAGTCCTGCTGCCAGAACTTCTCGTCTTTCTTGCCGAGGACAAGGATCACGGCCTTAGCTTTCTGAAGCATCATAAGCCCGGGCTTGTCGCTTATGGAGGCGACCTGCGCCATGTTCGTCACAATGATGAAGGACCAGGGCTGGCGGTTCATGCCTGTCGGCGCGGCCATGCCGGCTTTGACGAGCGTCAGCAGTTTGTCCGCTTCCACTTCCTGATCGGTGTAGTGTCTGACGCTCTTTCTTGAAAAGATCGTTTCCAGGGCGCCCTTTTCGGCGCTCTTCATTTCGAGGGTCTCGACTTGCTGGTCCTCGGCCGACGCGGCGGCTTTTTTCTCGTCCTTCATGCTCTGCATCTTGCAGACCAGAAGCGCCACGGCCACTACCAACAGAGTGGTCAAAAGAATGTTCGTAAGACGTGAGGTCATTTATTTTTACTCCTTGAAGAAACTTAAGATCTCTTCCTTGGTGAATTCCTTCTGTTCGCCGCTCTCCATCATCTTCAGATTCCAGATGCCTTTTCCGCGTTCGTCGCCGCCCCTGATGAGAACGCAGGGCGCGCCGGATGCGTTGGCCTGGCGGAACTGGGATTTCGCGGAGGCTTTTTCGGGAAGCAGCGCGACGGAGATCCCGGCGGTCCTCAGGGCGTCGGAGAGAACGAGGTTCTCCCCTATCGCCTCTTCGTCCATGGAGACAAGGAAGACGTCGGCGGCTTTCGCTTTCTCCTCTTCGCCTCTCACGGCCGCCAGGGCGATCATGAGCCTTTCCTCGCCTATCGCGAAGCCTACGGCGCCCGTGGGAGCGCCTCCCATGCTTTCCACTAGATCGTTGTAGCGTCCTCCGCCGCCCAAGGCGTCCTGGGAGCCCAGGGAGTTGTGAGTCACCTCGAAGATGGTGTGCGTGTAGTAATCCAATCCTCTCACGAGCTGGGGCGTCTCGACGTATTTTATGCCCATCAGGTCAAGCTGCTTCAGGACCGTCTCGTAGTGCGCCTTTGCCTCGTCGGTCAGGCAGTCCTTGATCGCCGGCAGATCGTTTTGAAAAATTTCCTTGCAACTGGGGACCTTGCAGTCCAAAAGACGCAGCACGTTCTTTTCCATCCTGCGCTGGCAGTCGGGGCAGAACTTGTCGAAGTTGGCCCTGGCCCTTTCCCTTAGGACAGCGCGGTATTTCTCGAGGCTCTCCTTGTCGCCCAGGGTGTTGATGTTGACGGAGACGCCCTTTAGGCCGAGCATCTCGAAAAGCCTGACCATCATGGAGATCGTCTCGGCGTCCGCCAGAGGCGAATAAGTCCCGAACATCTCGACGCCCAGCTGATTGAACTGGCGCTGGCGCCCGGCCTGGGGCCTTTCGTAGCGGAACATGGGGCCCATGTAGTAGAACTTCCTGATCTTCTGGCCCAGAAGCTCGTGCTGCATGGCCGCCCTGACGACGCAGGCCGTGCCTTCCGGGCGAAGGGTGACGCTTCTCCCCTTGCGGTCACTGAAAGTGTACATCTCCTTTTCCACGATGTCGGTGTCCTCGCCGATGGAGCGCAAAAAGAGCTCGCTCTGCTCGATGATGGGCGTTCTGATCAGTTCGTAGCCGTAGCGTTCGAAGTGTTCCGCCACCTTGCGTTCCACTTCGTTCCAAAGGGCCGACTGCGGCGGAAGAATGTCTGCCGTTCCTCTAAGAGACTGGATCTCGTTCATGATTTACCTTCCCAATTTTGAGCCATCCTTATCCTTTTGCCGGTGGCGGGATGGCTGTAGAGAAATATTTCAATGGCGCGCGGGACGTCCAGGACCGCCAGGTTTCCATCCGCCAACCTAAGAAGGGCGGAGGCGAAAGCGGAGCCCAGTCCCGTCGACTGGAGAGCGAAGATATCCGCCTCGGTCTCGCACTTCCTGGAGAATCCGTTCGTAACGGGCATCGTCAGAAGCTGCCAAAGCGAAAAGAAGAGCAGAAAGACCGGATACGATCCGGCGTCGTAAAAGTTGAGGCCGGCTCTGGCGCAGTAAAGGGCCAAAACCTTCGAGAGCAGAAAGAGGCCGAGCATGATGAGCGCGGCGTGCAAAGCCGCCAGCTTCCAGATGTGGCGCCTCTTGTAGTGCCCCACCTCGTGGGCCATGATGGCGATGATCTCGTCCTCGGGATATTCCAGAAGGGCGTCCGACATCATGACTCTTCTCGTCGCGCCCAGGCCGCAGAGCATGGCGTTGGCTTTCTTCGTCTTCTCGGAAAGATCGAGCCGGTAGAGTCCCGTCACTTTCAATCCGTTGGATTCGAGCATCTTTATGAGGCGCTCCTTGCAGGGGTGCTCATTTATCTCCTCGCTCTTATAAAAGAGCGGCAGGATGACGACCGGGAAAAGCATGCCGAGGACTACCTGCAGGATTATCCAGCCCGCCGCGGCCGCCAGGAACCACCATTCCCCTAGATAACGCATCATGGCGTAGCAGAAAAGCAGGGCGACAAGCAATAGGAGCGTCATGAGGATAGTGCTCTTCAGATAATCCCAAAGCCAGCCGAAAAAAGACTGGTTGCTGAGATCGAACTTTTTTTCAAGCCCGAAATCTTTAACGCACGTATACGGGAAAGTGATGACCTGATATAAGAGCTGGACTAAGAAAATGAAAAGCAGCGTCGATGTCCAGAAGTTCGCTCCCGTGAACTCCGAAACTTTATGCCAGACGAAAAGCGAAAGCGACTTCCCGCCCCCCAAAAGGAGGACGAAAAGGAAAAGCCCGAGCACAAGATAGTCCAGAAGGAAAAAGACGTTCTGGAAACGCTCGTAGCGCTCAGCTAGTTTCGCTCTCTCCTGATTCATGCCTTCTTAGCCTTGGCGGCCGGCTTTTTCGCTGCGGGTTTTTTCGCCGCGGTCTTTTTGGCGGGCGCCTTCGCCGCTTCCGCGGCTTTCCCGGCCTTCGCGGCCTTCTTTCCGGCAGCCTTCGTTTTCACGCCTTTTTTGAACCCTTTCTGGTCCGGCTTCTTCTCAATGAACTTTTGGAGCGCCCATTCGCTCTTCAGCGTGAGCAGGTCGTCGCTCAGGAAGACGATCTGGCTCCTGGGGATCCAGGTGGTCTGGCTGAGGCCGGTCTTCAGACCTATGGCTTTCTTTTCCTTCTCATCGATGATGTCGATGATGTTGAGTTCGCCGTAGTCCTTGGTGTGCTGCTCCTCGTCGATGACGTAGTTCACCCTGATGGGATGCATGGCGCTCCTCATCTTGTGCTCAAGGATCTTGGAAGCGGTGTCTATGAAGCTGGAGATCTTCTCAGCCGACAGACGCATCTCGTCTGTTATGGGAATGCCGGTGTCGGCGGAAAGCTTCTCGGCGTAGGAGAGCTGCTTTTCGCTCGGCGGAAGCACCAGCTTCGATCCCAAGCTGTCCTTCGTCTCGTCGATCCACTTGGAGAGCTCCTTGGCGTTGACGAGGGCGCTTTCCGGGATCTCGATCTTGGCCGCGGACGCCAGCCTTCCCGCCATGTCGAGCTGCTTTGACGTAGGCTTGCTCACCATGAAGCCGGACTGGTTGGAATAGACCTCTTTCAAAGGCTCGAAGAGCTTGTCCATCACGGTCAGATAATCTTTTTCGCCTTCCTCGATCTCGTCCAGGTCTTTTTCCAGATCGGCCGTGTAATCGTAGTTCATGACAAGAGGCCGCTTCTCTTTCAGGTAATCGTAGAGCCTTATTCCCCTTTCCGTCGGCTTGAACTCGCGTTTGGGACGCGTTTCCTCAACATACTGCCTTTCCCTGATCTTATCGACGATCGTGGCGTAGGTCGAGGGGCGGCCGATGTTGAGCTTCTCGAGCTTTTCAACCAAGGAACCGCTGTTGTAGCGGGGAGGCGGCTGCGTCTCCTTCCTTTCGCATCTCGCCTCTTTCATGGCGAGCTTGTCGTTCTCGCTGAGGTTGGGCAGGCCGGTCTCGGAATCGTCCACTTCCTCCTCGCTCAGATCGTAGCCGTAAGCCTTGAGGTAGCCTTCGAACTTCAGTGTCTTGCCTTCCGCTTCCATCTCCACTCCGTCGGAGGATATCGTGGCTTTCGTCTTGTCGTAAACGGCCGGCTTCATCTGGCTGGCCAGCCAGCGCTTGTAGATGAGCGAATAGATCTTGAAGCAGGGCTCCGTAAGGACGTCTTTCACGGATTCCGGGGTTATTTCCGGATGGGCCGGGCGGATGGCCTCGTGGGCGTCCTGGGCGCCCTTTTTGCTCTTGTAGAAGCGGCGCTGGTAATACTGCTCGCCGAACTGCTTCTCAATTTGCTTCTGGGCCATGTCCATGCCCTCTTTGGAGATCCTGGTGGAGTCGGTGCGCATGTAAGTTATCAAAGCGACCTGGCGTCCCCTGATCTCGACGCCCTGATAGAGCGTCTGGGCTATCTCCATGGCGAACTTCGGGTCGAAATGGTAGGCCCTGAAAGCCGCCCGCTGGAAAGTCGAGGTGATAAACGGCGGCATCGGGTTCCTGGAGAACTCGGACTTTTCTATCGCAGTGACGGTATGGTCCTTGGCCGCTTTCAACGATTCGAAGATCTTCTGGGCTTCCGCTTCATCCTCCACTCTTCCGCTCTTTAATTGAGCCGTGAAGGTCTGGTCGTTGATCTCGTAATCGGCCTTCACCAGCCAATAAGGCACCGGCTGGAAATTGGCGATCTCGCGCTCCCTTTCCACGATCAGGCCGACGGCCGGGCTCTGGACGCGGCCGACGGAGAAATTCTTTTCGCCCATGTAGAAGGAGGCTTCCGGGGAAAGAAGGTAGCCTATGAGCCTGTCGATGGCGCGCCTTGCTTTCTGGGCGTCCACCCTCTTCAAGTTGATGGTGGTGGGATTCTCGAGGGCGTTGTTGATTTCGGAGGGAGTTATGGCGTTGAACATGATCCTGTGGATCCTCTTGGCGTGCGGCAGAATGCTGTAGACGTGCTCCGCGATGGCTTCCCCTTCCCTATCAGGGTCGGTGGCCAAAAAGATCTCGCCGGCTTCCGAGGCGGCCTTCTTCAGGTCGCTTATGACGTTGCTCTTTCCGCGCAGGGGCTTCAGGGTCACCTTGAAGCCGTCTTCCACGTCCACGCCGAGACGCGATTTGGGCATCTCCATGATGTGGCCGACAGTGGCTTTTATGACGTATTTGTTACCGACGATCTGATGGATCGTTTTGATCTTGGAAGGCGACTCAACGACTATAAGTCCGCGATTTGCCATAATGCTCCTTAATTTTTATTTGAGACTCTTTTTCGTTCTTGATATCAGGATGCCCTTGAGCCACGCCGTGAGGGCCGCGCTGGAGGGATCTTTGCCCAGCGCTTCCTCCACAGCCGCCTTTGGGATGGCGGCCCTGGATTTGCCCCTGTGGCCGCCCGCGCTGCCGTATTTGGCAAGCTTCTGGCGGGCGATCTTGCCGACGTCCGCGCCCAGGGCGCTCTCGCGCATGACGACGTGCATGACGTTGTCGCAGATGCCGCCGACCGCCACCCATTTCATGTTCGTGAACTGGGAGAGGAAATCGGCGATGTGCACGCAGACATTGGCGGAGGGCAGTTTGGAAAAGCAGATGACGGGGCACAGTCCCCCGGCCTGGACCATCTGGAGGGCCTCGGTGAAGAAAGGCGTGTAGGCCCTGGGTATCTCCGCCAGCTCCAGCGAGTGCAGAAGCTGCGAATCGCTCTTCGGCTTCAAGTATCCGAAAGCGGCCACGTCCTGGGGGGAAACGCCCCTCACAAGGTCGTCTGTGTCGGTGTTCAATCCGTAGCAGAGGGCGGTCGCCAGCTTCTTCCCTACGGAGACCTGGGAGGTCAGAAGATATTCCAGAAGGATCGTGGCGGTCGAGCCGTAGCGGGGCCTGATGTCGGAAAAGCGGAAAGCGTACTTCCCTTTCTTGGGATGGTGGTCTATGATGATGTCGAAGGTAACAGGCAGCTGGGGCTTGAAAAAGTCCGGCTGGGCGTCTACCAGGGCGAATTTGGTGTAGGCCTTGTAGTCGATCTCGTGCTGGACAACGAAGGGGATCTTCAGCTTTTTGGCGAAAAGCTGGTTCTGCTGGCGCTTTATGGGTTCCAGGGAGATGATCTCGACGCTTTCCACGAAACCTTTGGCGAATTCCCTGAGGGCCCAGGCCGAGGAAAGGGAGTCGGGATCCGGCTCGCCGTACATCAGGATAGCCAGCCTGTCCTCTTTCCCGAGGATCGAATCCAGGCGCGGAAGCTTCCTTTCGGTGCGGTCGCTGATGAGCATCGAGCGGAACTGTGAATTAGAATATTTCATTATTATTAATATTTTATGAGAATAAGGTATGGGTGTCAAGGTAAAAAAAACGGCGGTCAAATGACCGCCGTTAAATTTGGTAGCGGAGGAGGGAGTCGAACCCACGACACGCGGATTATGATTCCGCTGCTCTGACCAACTGAGCTACTCCGCCAAAATATTTGGTGGCGGGGGCAGGACTTGAACCTGCGACCTTCAGGTTATGAGCCTGACGAGCTACCGGACTGCTCTACCCCGCGGCACTGTTTATTCGAATTTGAAGATCAACTCGTTCGTTTTCGAGAGACCGAAATTTTCCCTCGCAAACTTTTCGAGATAGAATTTGTCATATTTCAAGAGGTGCAGCTCCTTTTTGAGCTCCTCGTTCTCCAATCTCAATTTGGCGGCTTCCTCGGCCTTTTCCCTCTCCTTTTTTTCCAGTTCCCTCAGCTCGACGCTGGCGGGCTGGAAGGTCAGGATCGCAAAGATGGCCAGGATCGTCAGGACCAAAAGTACGATGATGAAACGCATAACCTCTCAAAATATGGTTTCAATATGCTATCAGATACGCCTCTCAAAGTCAAGCCGCTCAGAGACGCGCGGCGACGGCCTTGAGGAATTCCTCGGTGTCAAGGGGGCGCTTATCGGGCAGCGTGGAAACAAGATAGAGATCCTTGGTCATCTGCCCTTCCTCGATCACATCGAGCGTCGCCTTTTCGAGCTTTTTGGCGAATGATGCCAGTTCGGCGTTGCCGTCCAGCTCCCCTCTTTTCGCGAGCGCTCCGCTCCAGGCGAAGATGGTCGCGACGGAATTTGTCGAGGTCTTCTCGCCTTTCAAATAGCGGTAATAATGGCGCTGGACCGTGCCGTGGGCCGCCTCGTATTCGTAGCAGCCTTCCGGCGAGACCAGAACGGAAGTCATCATGGCGAGGCTGCCGTAAGCCGTGGCGATGAGGTCGGAGAAAACGTCGCCGTCGTAATTCTTGCAGGCCCAGATCATGCCGCCCTCGGAGCGGATGACTCTAGCCACCGCGTCGTCGATCAGAGTATAGAAGAAGGTTATGCCGGCCTTTTCGAACCTTTCCTTATACTCTGCCTCAAAAAGCTCGTTGAAGATATCCTTGAAGTGGTGGTCGTATTTTTTCGAGATGGTGTCCTTGGCCGCGAACCAGAGGTCCTCCTTCCTGTCAAGCGCGAATTCGAAGCAGCTCTTGGCGAAATTTTTGATGGAGGCGTCGGTGTTGTGGATGCCCTGGATGATGCCGGGGCCCTTGAATTCATGGATGATTTGGCGCGTTTCGGAACCGTCTTTATCAGTCACAATTAGCTCGGCCTTCGCGCCGGCGGGGGCCGTCATCTCGCTGTTCTTGTAGATGTCGCCGTAGGCGTGGCGGGCGATCGTAATGGGCTTCGTCCAGGTCGGGACGTAAGGAACCAGACCTTTGACCAGAATGGGCGTCCTGAAGACCGTGCCGTCGAGAATGGCCCTGATCGTTCCGTTCGGCGAGGGCCACATCTTCGAGAGGTTGTACTCCTTCACGCGGTCCGCGTTCGGGGTGATGGTCGCGCATTTCACGGCCACGCCGTATTTTTTGTTGGCGTAAGCGGCGTCGAAGGTGACCTGGTCTTTGGTCTTTTCCCTGTTCTCGAGACCGAGGTCGTAGTATTCGCTCTTAAGGTCGACGTTCGGGAGGATCAGGATCTCCTTTATGAGCTTCCAGATTATCCTCGTCATCTCGTCGCCGTCCATCTCGACGATGGGCGTTGTCATTTTGATTTTGGCCATTGTGGCTCCTATTTTTCAAAGAAAAGGCCGCTCGCGTAGGAGAGCGGCCTTTTTATAATGAACACGTGCTTGACTATTAAGCGCCGCCGACGCCTTTCAACATGGCGGTCATCGGCAGGAACATCGCGATAACGATGGTACCGACGATCAAGGCCAGGAAGACGATGAGCAAAGGCTCGATGATGGAGGACATGCTGTCCACCGCGGAGTCGACGTCGTCGTCGTAAGTGTCCGCGATACGGAGCAGCATGGGGGCCATCGTGCCGGTTTCTTCGCCGACGCTTAACATACCTGTCACCATGCCGTCGAAGATGCCGGATTCAGCCAGCGGTTCAGTCACTGATCCGCCCTCCTTGATGGAGGCGTGCACCTTGTTGATGACCTTACTGACGACCAGGTTGCCCACGGCGTCTTTCACGATGTCAAGAGCCTGCAGAATGGGCACGCCGGCGTTCAGAAGAGTACCGAGCGTACGGGTGAAGCGGGCGATGATGGACTTCCTGATCAGCGTACCGAAGACCGGGGCGGAGATGAGGAACTTGTCGATCATGTAAGCGCCTGCTTTGGAACGCTTGAAGGCTTTCCAGATGGTCACGATGACGAAGATCACGGCCACCACTATGACCAGCTTGATGGGGCTGGTGAAGATGCCGACCACGCCGTGGGAGATATCGATAAGCGTCTGGGTGATCCAAGGCATCTTGTTGCCCTGCTGTTCGAACATGCCCTGGAATTTAGGAATGACGAAGACAAGCAACAGGACGCAGACCAGCAAAGCGATCGTCAAAATGACGATAGGATAGGTCATGGCGCCTTTCACGCGCTTTTTCAGTTTTTCACTCTTTTCGCTGAAGTCAGCAAGACGGTTCAAAACGGTCTCGATGACGCCGCCGGCCTCGCCGGCTCTCACCATGTTGACGAAAAGGGCGTCGAAGACTTTCGGGAACTTGGAAAGGGAGTCCGAGAAGGTCTTGCCGCTTTCCACGCCGGCCACGACTTCCTTAAGAACGGAGCCCAGCTGGGTTCCGGGGGGCTGCTGCTGCTGAAGCAGTCTGATACTTCTGACCAGAGGCAGGCCCGCGTCGAGAAGCGTAGCGAGCTGACGCGTGAACAGCGCGATGTCGGCGACAGTGGCCTTCTTCAGGCCGCCTATGCGGATGTCACCGAATTTGCTTTTCTTTTTTGGAGCAGTGCTCATGATTTCCTCCGATTTATGAAATCAATATTAGTTGTTTTTTTCTTATTAACCGTGGGCGATCGTGCTGCGGCAGACCTCGGAAATGGTCGTCAAGCCGCGCTTGATCTTAAGGATGCCGTCTTCGCGCAAAGATCTCATGCCGTGCTCGCGGCCCTTGTCTCTAAGGGCGGTCGCGGGCGCGCGGTCGTTGATCATGTCGCGCAGTTCATCGTTTATTTCAAGCATCTCGTAGATGCCGGTACGGCCGCGGTAGCCCGAGTTGTTGCAGTGCGGGCAGCCGGTGCCGCGGTAGAACTTCACGTCGCCGTAGGCGTCGGGATGCTGCGGGTCGAGACGCTTCAGCTCTTCGGGAGTGGGCTGGTATTCCGTCTTGCAGAACGGGCAGATCTTCCTGATGAGTCGCTGGGCGACCACGCACTGCAGGGTAGAGCCGATAAGGAAGGGCTCGGTGCCCATATCGATAAGACGCGTGATGGTCGTCGGAGCGTCGTTCGTGTGCAGCGTGGAAAGCACCAAGTGGCCTGTCAGAGACGCCTGAATAGCGATCTGGGTCGTTTCAAGGTCGCGGATCTCTCCGACCATGATTCGGTCGGGGTCCTGACGCAGAATGGAACGCAAGGATCTGGCGTAAGTAAGGCCGACCGCTTCGTTGATCGGCACCTGGACTACGCCTTCCACGTCGTATTCCACCGGGTCTTCCGTGGTAATGACTTTCGATTCGATGTCGTTGATCTTGGCGAGGCAGGCGTAAAGCGTCGTCGTCTTGCCGCAGCCGGTAGGACCGGTCACAAGGACGATGCCGTTCGGCCTCAGAATGATCTCGGTCAGCTTCTCGCGGATGTCGTCTTCCAGACCAAGGTTGCGCAGATCGAGCTTGACCGCCTCACGGTCAAGGATTCGCACCACGACGGATTCGCCGAACATGGTCGGCAGCGTGGAAACGCGCAGGTCGATCTGGCGGCCGGCGATGCGGGCCGTGATACGTCCGTCCTGAGGAAGACGTCTTTCAGCGATCTTAAGACCTGCCATAACTTTGATACGGGAAGCAAGCGCCGGGGCCAAAGATTTCGGCGGCGGGACCAGTTCGTAAAGCGAGCCGTCAACACGGTAGCGGATCTTGAAGACGTCTTCGAAAGGCTCGAAGTGCACGTCGGAAGCGCCGTCTTTCACGGCCTGGACCAGGATGAGCTCGAGGAGCTTCACGACCGGGCCGCTCTGGGACTGGGCGGAATTCTCGTCATCCGCCAGCTCTTCCGGACGAAGAGCCGCCAGGTCGTTGATCAGTTCGTCCAGCGACTCGGCTTTCTTTCTATAGTATCCTTCCAGGACCGCTTCGATCTGGTCGTCGGTCGTCAGAGCGGGAGTGACGTCAACGCCCAAGTTGTAGCGGATGGTGTCGACCGCGGAAAGGTTCTCAAGGTCGGCCATGGCGACACTAACGGCGCCGTTCTCTTCGCGTTTGAAAGGAATGGCGCGGTAGAGTTCCGCGGAGGAAGGAGTGATGAGGTCGAGGACCTCCTCGGGGATATGCTTGTAATCAAGGGTGACGAACGGCATGCCGTAAGCCATGCTGACCGCTTCGTGGATCTGCTCGGCCGTCGCGATGTTCTTCTGAGCCAAGACGACTTCTACGGGAACGCCGTTGGCGGTCGCTTCCTGCACCGCCTCGTTGATCTGTTCCTGAGTCGCGGTGCCGGAATCAATTAAAGCCTGACCTAAAGTTTCAATATCAAATGCCATAAGATTGTCTCCTTATTAGGCCTCGTCGACCGCGGTTATACGCAGAACTTCTTCCAGCGTGGTTATGCCGCGCTCGGCTTTCTTCAGACCGTCCTCACGCAGAGTCGCCATGCCGTTCTTACGGGCTTCGGCGCGAATTTCGTTCGCCGGCACGCACTCGTAGACGAGCCTGCGGATGGCATCGTTAACGACCATGATCTCGAAGAGACCTTTACGTCCTTTGTAACCGGTGCCGTTGCAGACTTCGCAGCCGGCGCCGTGGATCCATTTGTGACTCTTGATGTATTCGTCGGAAAGGTGCATCACTTTGCAGACCTGGGGATCGGGCACGTATTCGCAGGCGCAGTTCTTACAAACGGTACGCGCGAGACGCTGAGCCATGACGCCGATGACGGACGTGGCCACAAGGAAGGGTTTCACGCCCATATCGATCAGACGGGTGATGGCGGAAGGAGCGTCGTTCGTGTGCAGCGTCGAGAAGACCAGGTGTCCCGTCAGGGACGCCTGCGTCGCGATCTCAGCCGTCACTCTGTCTCGGATCTCGCCCACCATGATGATGTTCGGGGCCTGACGCAGAATGGAACGCAGGGCGTGGCTGAAGGTGAAGTTGATCTCGTCGTTCACCTGGACCTGGTTGATGCCGCCCAGCATGTATTCGACAGGGTCTTCCACGGTGATCAGCTTGACGTCCGGTTTGTTAAGGAAGTTCAAGCAGCCGTAAAGCGTCGTGGTCTTGCCGGAACCTGTGGGGCCCGTCACCAGCAACACGCCGTTAGGCATCGAGATCAGGTGACGGAAGGTGTTCTCGTCCTCATCAAGGAAGCCCAGTTCGGAAAGACCGAGCATCAGGGACGATTTATCCAGAATACGCATGACCACGGATTCGCCGTGCGTGCCGGGGAGGTTCGAGACGCGCAGGTCAAGCACCACCTTGTCGACTTTGAATTTGATTCGGCCGTCCTGAGGGATCCTGCGCTCAGCCATGTTCATGCCGGACATAATTTTCAAACGCGACATGATGGGGCCCTGCAGTCTCTTCGGGGGCGATTCCATCTCTTTCAAAACGCCGTCGATGCGGTAGCGGATACGAATGCGTTTTTCCAGAGGCTCAATGTGAATATCGGAAGCGCGCATGCGGTAGGCCTGGGTGATGATGGCGGAAACGAAACGGATGATAGGCGCTTCGTCCTCGCCCTCGCCGCCTGAGATGTTGCCTATCCCTTTCAGCGCTTCGCTGTAGTCCCCTTCCTCAGCCTCGCTAACAGCCGTTTCAAACTGCTGTCCGCGATAGTAGAGGTCTATGGCATTCTGAATGTCGATGGGGCCGGCGATGGCGGTCTCCACGGAAATGCCCTGGGTCTGGGGATTCTTGTTGAGTTCAACAGTGAGGTTGTCGACGACGTCCACGTCCATCGGGTTCACCATGCCGACAGTCAGAGTGTTGTTCTCAAGCTTGAAGGGCATGATGTGATTGTTGCGGACGAATTCGCCGGGAACGCACTGGATCACTTCGGGGGGAATGGTGTTGTCGGAGAGCGTCACGGAAGGAACGGAGAGATAATCCACTAAGAAAGCAACCAGTTCCTCTTCCTTGATGACGCCGTCCAGGCACAGAAGCTCCAGCATAGTGGAGGCCCTGACGCCCAGATTGTCGCGACACTTGTCAATGTTTTCCTGTTTGATCTTGCCCTGCTCGAGCAAAATGTCCAGAATAAGATCTTCAGATGCCATAGTTGTTAAGGTGGGATTAATGTGTTAGGCCCCGCGGTACAATGTACCCGGGGCCCAAATGATGCGCCTTAGTTGGCGCGACGTTTTTCGGAGATCTTGGCAGCTTTGCCAACTCTGCCGCGGAGGTAGTAGAGTTTGGAACGGCGGACCGCGCCTTCTCTCACGACTTCCACGCTAACCACGTTCGGGGAGTTGACGGGATAGACGCGCTCGACGCCCACGCCGAAGGAGATCTTGCGGACCGTGAAGGTCTCGCCGGCGCCGCCGCCCTGACGGGCGATGACCACTCCCTGGAAGACCTGGATGCGTTCCTTGTCGCCTTCGCGGATCTTCTGATTCACCTTAACGGTGTCGCCAACGCGGAAAGGCACCAAGTCTTCCGCTCTTTTCTGGCCTTTGATTTTTTCGATCAAGTTGCTCATAGTATTTTTTATTTTTGTTGATTTTCCTTAGTTATTTTTTCCTGCGCTTTCTCCAAAAGGTCGGGGCGCCGCTGCTTCGTTAGTTCAAGCTGCATAGCCCTTCTCCATTTGGCTATCTCCTGATGATTCCCGCTGAGGAGCACGTCCGGCACTCTTGCCCCGCGGTATTCCTCGGGGCGGGTGTACTGGGGGTACTCGAGAAGGCCGTCGCAGAAAGAATCGTTTTCCGCGCTGTCCTCGTTTCCCAAGGTCCCCGGCACCAGCCTCGTCACGGCGTCTATCACGACCATGGCGGCGACCGAACCGTTGCTTAAAACGTAATCCCCTATCGAGATCTCCTCGTCCATCACGTCCCTGACTCGCTGGTCCACGCCCTCATAATGACCGCAGAGGATCATGATGTGCTCGCGCTTTGCCAGCTCCAGGGCCACTCCGTAAGAGAGGGGCTTTCCGCTGGGCGTCAGGAAGATCTTGTGGGCGTCCCAGAGCTTAAGGTCGTCCATCGCCTCGAAGATGGGCGCGGGACCGATAAGCATTCCGGGGCCTCCGCCGTAGGGGGAATCATCAACCGTGCGGTGACGGTCGTGAGTGTATTCGCGAAAGTCGTGAAGGCTCACTTCCATTATCCCGCTCTCGATAGCTCTCCTGGCGATATTCTCTTTCAAATACGCATCCAGGGAGCCTGGAAAGAGGGTCAGCACGTCGATTTTCATGTGAAAGAGCAAAAAAGCGTATTGCCTTTATTCCTGAGTTTTGGCCTTTTTCGTAGCCTTGCTCGGGAAAACGACACCTTTGGACTTCAAAAGCGAAACGGCTTTCTCAGTCACCTGAGCGCCGACGTTCACCCAGTACTGGGCGCGCTCGACGTTCAGCTGGACCTTCTCCTCGCCCTCTTTCCTCGGGTCGTAGGAACCCAGAGTCTCGAGGAAGCGGCCGTCGCGCGGAGAACGTTCGTCAGCGGCGACGATGCGGAAAGTGGCCAGATTGGTGGTACCTGTTCTTCTAAGTCTGATTTTAGTAGCCATATATTTTTCCTCTTATTCGCTCAAAAGCTTTTTGAGATTCTCAGCGCAGCGTTTCACGCCGTCGGCGGGTTCTTCGCTGCCCTTGTAGTAAACGCTCACGAAGCCTTCGAAAGAAAGCTGACGAAGCAGGGCGATCACATCCGCGAAAGGCACCTTGCCTTCGCCGCAAGCGCAGAACTCAAGCTGTCCGCCCTCGCCTTCCTTGACGTCGGTCGCCAAAACTTCGGCGACGAAGGGAGACAGGGTCTTCAGCGCTTCCACGGGGCACTCGCCGCCCATGGCGATCTGGCCCAGGTCGAGGTTGAGCTTGAAGTTGGGGGAATTCACTTCTTCCGCCAGAGCTTTCAGATTGGCAATGCCGCCAAGATTGGCATTGTCGTTGGCAAGGCAAAGCGTCACGTGCTTCATTTCAGCCAGATCGAGGCAGTCCTTGATCGTCTTGACCAGAACGTCCTTCCTTTCGGCGAAAGTCGCGCCTTCTTCAGTGAGGCAGCCGTAAAGCGTAACGTAACTGACGTTCGTGACGGCGGCCAGAAGGATGGCTTCCCTAACTTTGTTCATCATACGCCAGCGGAGCGTATCGTCGGCGAGACCGAGGTCGAAACTCACGCCGTAGGCGAAGTAACGCTGCTTTTTCTCGCGCATCCTGACCAGGTTGACTTTGATATCATCGCTGATATCCTTGCGCCAAACCTCTTTCTTGTTGATGATTTCCAGGCCTTCGAAGCCCAGATTCCCGGCTGATTCAATGATCTTCACCAAATTGGTGCGGCCGCCCTGGATAGCCGTGTCGAAACTTGCGGTGGTTAATCCTAGTTTCATTGTTCCTCAT
>JAGCDY010000058.1 GCA_017650925.1 bacterium | reverse complement strand
GGAGGTGTAGACTCCTGGCTTGGTCTCAGAGACGGGCAGCGCCGAGGAGATACCGCCATGACGCTTCAATACGACGAAATTGTAGTTCGCCGGATCGTCCAGCATATGCTGGAGCTCGTCCGTTATGGTGCCGCTGAGCTTGATGGTCGTCTTGCCTTTGAAGACGCTGTCGAAAGTTTCGGCGGAGCATTCAAGGGTAAAAAGCGCCGCGAAAACTAATAAGAAAAGCGTTTTTTTCATTTTTGACCTTTATTCGCTTTCGCGATTGACCTGGGGCCAAGCGTAACCTTCGCTGAGTTTCAAAGAAGCGGTGATCTTGCCCTTGGAGTTCAGCGTGATCTTAACGGAGGCGCCTTCCTCTTTCTTCGAGTAAACGAAATTTTTGCCTTTCGCTTCCATGGGATATGTCCAACCGCAGAGGTCTTCCCCGCTTTGCCCGTCGTTCAGAGCGATAGAATAATAATTTTGAAGATCATCCTCGCTTATGTCGTAGAGAGTGCCCGAGCATTTGAAGCCTCCTTTCATCGGGACGGCAATTTCCACGTCCTCCGAATCAGGTACTCTAACGGCGAAGACAACAAAAAAAGGCAGCTTGTCGGAATAGGTGTATTTCTGATTTTTCGGTTTGAAAGAAGCCTTTATTTCCGGATTTTTCGTACCCCAGCTGCCATTTTTCTGCTGTTCCAAGAAAATCGGGCAGGTAAAGTAGCCGTTTTCGCCGTCTTTAAAAAGGTGAAGCGGTTCTCCGTCGGCGATGAGTTGCACCATACCTTCTTCCAGCTGTCCGCTGAGCTTTATGGTCGTGGAGCCTTCGAAGATAAGCAGTTTGGCGGAGCAGACGCCCGCCAGGAGAATTGTAAACAGAGCGAGAGCAAATGATTTTTTCATAGTAATTTCCCTTATGATCTTAGTGCTTCGGCATAAAAGTCATGGGCATCATCCAATGGCCGCTGACTTTCACGGAGAATTTGGCTTTCCTTGTCTTCTTGTTGATCTTGCCGGTAAGTTTGCGTTCCGTCGAATTGCCGTTCAGTATAAGGTTGGCGCCCTTGGTGTTCATTTTCCAGGACTCGCCGAAAAGCGTGTAGTCTCCGCCAACGTCAGTCACGCCGACCCAGGCTCCCTCTTCCAGCTCGGACTCGATGTCGTAGGGCAGCGTGCCGCTCATGCTGAAGGAATACTGACTGGGTTCCATGGAGAGCGATTCTTCCTCGTTGCCGGTCTCAGGCCACAGCGTGGGCATGTTCTTGATCTTCAGGGAGAATTTTTTGTTCTTGGGAGTGTAGCTAGCCTTGGTCGCGGAATCCTTGTATCCCCAGGTCTTTTTTGACTTTGTGAACTTCATGGGAGGAACAACGTACCCCGGTCCATCCTTGAGGAAGCAGAGCTCGCTGCCGTCTTCAAGCATGCTGACCATGCTTTCCAGGCATTCGCCGCCTATAGTGATGCTGGTGTTGCCTTTGAATTCGCCAGCGAAAAGCGTGGAGGCGAAAAGAAGCAGAATGAGGATAGAAAGATTTTTCATGGTTTTATCCTTTGGTTTGTTTTTTAATTATGTAAAATTCTTCGGCCGAGAACGCGATCCCCAACCGTTGTGAACACACAATAATCTAACTTTTATATTTTATAAAATTTGAATGAAAATTGTAAGGCGCAAAAAAAGGCCGCGCAAACGCGCGGCGAAAAGAAGTTTTTTCATATTTGTTTATTCCTTTCTGTTGCTTAATTCTCGTTGGGACGGAAGAACCTAGGATACAGCCAGTGGCTGCTGCACTTTATGACGCATTTGGCGGACCTTTTCTTCGGCGTTATCTTAACGCTCACAGAGAGCTCCGTGCTCTTATCGTCAAGGACCAGGTTTTTGCCCTTCTTGGTCATCTTCCAGGTAGCGCTGAAAAGGCCGTAGCCCTCCGTATAGTCGGAAAGAGCTATCTCATCTCCGGAGTCAAGAGCGCTGGAGATATCTTCCAAAAAGGTTCCGCTGCAGCTGATGGTCCCCTTTGTCAGAGGGGCTGATCCGCAATAGTCCTCGCTCTCGGTGTACAGCGCCAGACTGGGATATTTCACCTTGATGGTTAATTTCTTGGTTTTCGGCTTGTAGCTGATCTTCATGCCGGAATCTTCGTAAGTATAGGCGTTTTTACCTTTCTTCAGAGTCACGGGGAACGTGACGTAGTTGAAGGTATCTTTATGGATCTCGAGGATGTGGCCTTCTTCAAGCACGCTGATCATCTGTTCCGGGACATCGTCGCCGCTTATGTTGATGCTGACGTTGCCCTTGAACATTTGGCTGCCGTAAAGGGGGGCGGTAACAAAAAGCGCCATTAGAAGCAGGGTAAGTTTTTTCATGGTTTTATCCTGTGGTTGTTGGTTGCAAAATTATTCTTCGGAAATAGGCTGCGTGAATTTCGGGATGACGCACTCTTGGTTCAAAGTCCAGGTCAGGGTGTACTCCTTGGTCTTGCCTGATATGGTCATCTTGATCTTCTCGTTTTCGTCTTTGTAATTATATTTCAGATTTTTGCCCTTAACCGTAGGCATGATCTCGTAATTCTGGAAGACTTGGGTGCCCTCGTTATGAAATGCCTCCTTAAGATCGCCTTTGAAGGTGAATGTAGTCTTGCCTGTGAATTTTTCATGGTCAATCAGCTTTTCCCCGGCAAAAACGGTCCCGGCGGCCAAAAGCAGCAAAATTGCACTTGCCAAAAGTTTTTTGAACATATTAATCCCCTTGTCGGTTATTATAATACCGCTTCTTATTTTATAAAAAACGCGGAAAAAAGTAAGGCTCACAGCGCCAAAAGAAATAAGGCCGCGGGTGACCGCGGCCTAATTCTTTTTCCTACTGAGGTTTTCTTTTTCATATCCTTCTTACAAGAATAAACCAAAAATGCTCACAGTCACTTGGATTTTTTTAATATACCACTAAGTTTTGTCCGTCTGAGTCCTCTTCTGCACCTCTGCGCGAATCTCGCCATGCCCATTCATCTGGGTTTGATTCCGATTCCAATTTTTGTTGAACATCTAAGGGCAATTCGCTAAAAAAATCCAAACCTGTTGCTTCTTCAACATCATCAACGGTCACGACGAAATTATCAAGAGCTTTTTTTGACCCTTTATTTGGAAGAATGAATGCGATCATCTTTTCGGGAGGAGTCTCATCATAAACGACTTTATAATAAAAGCCTGGAATTCTAACTTTATTCGCGCCTATGGTTGCGTTATCTTCTTCGGTAAAGATTGGACCAGTTACTACGAAAACGCTCCCTTCGGCATAAGCAAAACGTCTAATAGCCCGTTCCAATTTTGCCCATACGCCACGGTTAAAAGATGGATCCTGCGGAGACATATTGCTCATGTAAAAAGATTCCAGCATGGCCTTGTCGGACCAATGCATATCTCCCGCGGGTGCAAGATGCCCTCTGTCGTAGCCACTGCCCTTATAATCATCTAAAGAAGCCGAACCGGTTTTTACTAAGGGATCGGCCATAAAAGCATCAAGCCGACTGGCTTTGCGCGACATAACCTCGTCTTTCGTTAACCGGTACGTCACCCATGACGGCTGCTCCCATTCTTCAAAATAACCGAGCGCATATCCCTCGCGATCGATTACCTGATCGCATTTGCCAGGAACTCCCAAGTTTAGGTTATCGAACTGGGGATGGCCGGGATTCGATTTGCATTCGCGAGATGCGAAACACAGCAGGTGTTGCCGAAAACACGGCGAACAAAAAAAGGCAACTACTAGTACAAAACTGAGAAGCAGGAATAAAAGCGCCGCAGTGTTCCTAATAGTATTAGAAAAACCTTTTCTTCGCATCATCCAAAATATATATTAATCTTCGTGCTGCCAACAACGGTCGGAACCGGCCTTTGCCTTACGCGAACAACGTTCTCCGCTCTTTGTTATAGCGGTACACTGTCCATCGCCGACTTGTGATGGCGTCTTAGCTTGCTGGGCTGTTTCAGTCTTCTTTTGTGGTGTTGAAGTTTTTGCTTCTTTTGTCTGTTCACCGGCTTTTTCGGCGTGCTGCCAACAATAGCGTGAGCCTTCTTTAGCCTTGCGCGAACAACGTTCTCCACTCTGTGTTGTAGCGGCACACTGCCCATCGCCGACTTGTGATGGCGTCTTAACTTGCTGGGCTGTCTCAGTATTCTGTCGAGTTGTTGCAGCCTGTGTAACTTTTTTCTGTTCACCGGCCTTTTCAGCATGCTGCCAACAATAGATCGATCCTTCTTGAGCCCTGCGAGAACATTGAGTACCTTTTTGTGTAGTCGCTTTGCATTGTTGATAACCGTTTTCCGCTTGTTTTGCCGGTGCATCCTTCGGTTGTATTCCGGCAGCCCGTTGTGCTTTCGTAGTTCCTCCGTGCTGCCAACAGTATGAACTGTCTGGCGATGCCTGCCGTTTGCACTGGGTTCCTTTTTTTGTTATCGCAGCACATTGCGCGGCCATCACCGCACCCGCAATCGTAAAAACAAAGAACATTACAAGTAGTCTTTTTAGCATTGTCCAGCCCCCTTTTTTGCGGTATCCACCATTAAAAGATGACATGTTTAAAATTTTAAATTTGTCATATTCTATCATTTTTAGTAGACCAAGTCCAAACCAAAAACGACATATTTTAGCTTCTCGGGACACAAAAAAGGCCGCGGGAACCGCGGCCTTTAGGCTTTATCTGACCTTAGCGATCATTCGCCGAAATAACCGGGGAAAGTTTTGGAAGCCTCGTATTCGGCGCTGCTCGAGCCGCATTTGACGGTGTAAGTCGTGCCGGAGACCAAATCAGGCGTGCTGATGAGAACGTTGGCGGCGTTGCCTTCGCTCTGGCCGCGTTTTCCGTTGCCCGGAGCATAGGTTCCGGGAACCGTGAAGGTGGCCACAGTCTCCTCGCCCAGCTTGACAGTGATCTCGGCGTCAGCGGACACGTTGAGGTTCGCGTCGACGAGGCTCTGGGAACCGGCCATTTCCGTCACAGGGCAGTTGCAGCCGCCGAGGGATATGATTGTGCCGCCCGTGAAGCAAAGATCGTAGCCCTCGGGCACGTCCAGACCCTTTTCCGGAGGATTGGCGCCGCAGGCTATGACCGTTCCGCCGGAGATGATCATTTTGCCGTTGGCGTCGATGCTGTCGTTCATTTTGGAAGTGCCGACAAACGTTCCGCCGTTGATGAAGAGGTTGCTCTTGGCGTTGACGCAGTCGTCGTAGGCGTTGATGGTGAAGCTGCCGTCGTTGATGGTAAGCTGCTTCTTGGCTTCCATGCCTTCGTTGCTCTCGCCGGTGGCGGTGATCTTAAATTCGCCGCCGTCTATCACGATGTCGCCGTCAGCGCTTATGCCCTTGCTGTCGGAGCCGGTGGACTTAAGCTTGAAGGTGCCGCCCTTAATGTTGATGTTCCCTTCGCTCTTTATTGCCACGCAGTACGTCATGTTGCTTTTCGCCGCGTCATACAGGCCCGGACATTCCGTGGTGACGTTGATCTCGCCCAGAAGGACCGTCAGGTCGCCGTCGGCCTTGACGGCTTTGGAGCCTGAGGCGGAGGAAGCGCAGTCAATGTTTACGACCGCGTTGCTGATAAGCATCGCGGCGTCGCAGCGAAGGGCTTTCACATCCACGGACGTGACGGAAATGTCCAGCGTTCCGCCCATCAGGAAGCATTGTCCGTCAAATTCCTCGCCTTCCAAATTGGCTTCCACCTGGACGCCGTCGTCCTCGACGTTCTCGACCTTGATCGTACCGTTGTTCATTTCGAGATACTGCCCGATGTGCAGCCCGTCGCCGGCCGCGGAATCGACGAAGATGCCGCCTTTGAACTTCTTCTTCAGCTGAAGGTATTCGCCCGATTTGAAGGCGTGTTTCTTCTTGCCGGTCAATCGGAGGATGCCGGAGCCGCCCATTTCGGGATGCCCCTTGACGATGAAGCAGGCTTTCTGTTTGCCCTTCTTGGCGTCGACGAAAACGTTCGTGCCTTCTATGTTGAGGCTTATCCTTTTGCTGTTGTCGATCTCGAAAGGCGAGCCGGTCGAGCTTGTGAGGCAAAGGTCGGTAATGTTGACCGTAGCCTTGTATTCGCCGGAAAGATAG
Organism: bacterium; assembly: GCA_017650925.1. Taxonomy (GTDB): domain Bacteria; phylum Auribacterota; class UBA3054; order UBA3054; family UBA3054; genus UBA3054. Next base: position 22,470 of record JAGCDY010000058.1, on the reverse strand, counting down.
AAGGATCCGTCCTCGGAGGAGCCGGTGACGTTGTAGGTTATCTCGCCGCAGGTCTTGTCCGTGACATTGGTGCTCTGGTTGACCACCAGATCGGCCCCGGCGGCGGAGTAGGTCACGTAATCCGTAATGTTGTCCGCCACCGAAACTGAGACCGTGTCGTTGGAGAAAACGATGTCCACCGTGTTGTCCTTCTGGGCCGTGGACTCCGCGAAAACTTTGATCTTCAATTTCTTGTAATTGGCTTCGGGCGCGTCCGCATAGGCGTCCCAGGTCACACGGTACTGTCCGGCCCCGGGGACCGTTCCTTCCGCTCCGTCTCCGCTAAGCGTCGTCAGTGCGAATTCTTCCTCCTTGCCGTCTTTGCCGTAGAAAGCAACGTTGCAGGGAACGTTCGTCTTGCCGCCTATAACGTAGTCGATATCCACCTTGCCTTCCCAGGGCCAGCGGGGCGAGGCGGCGACGTCGCTTACGATGCTGTCAGCCGCCAGAAGGCCGCCGGCCAAGGCGAAAGTTAGAACGAAGCAAACAGCCGCTTTTCTTCTGCCGAAAAGCAGGCCCAAAAGCAGCAATCCAAAGAAAGCGAACATAGGCTCAGGCAAGATCTCCACCATGGCGGTCTTGGTGTCAAGAACGCCCGAGTTGTCGGAGATGGTGTGGGTTAAAAGATAAGTCTCTTCCGAGGAAAGCCCGTAGAAGCTTCCGTTTTGGTAATCCCAGGTAAACGTTCCCTCGTCGCCGTCGATGTCGGTCGCGAAGATCTGTATCGGATCATCCTCTCCAGCCGTGGCTGTGACCTCCGCGCTGCGCCCTTCCCCGGGGACCCATTTGGTGGAATAAGCCATCTCGTCGGTGGGAAGCAGCTGAATGACCGTGCCGATGGTAGAGTTGTCAAGACTTACGGCGTCGGACCAGGCCTCGTCCGCCATTAGGCAGCCCGCGCCCAGCGCTAGCGCCGCCAAAACAAAAAGTATTTTTTTCATAACGTCCACTGTGTTTGATTATAATTCCTATTCTCTATTTTACCAAAAGAAGCTTATCGTAAACAGCCTTATCTCTTTCAGAGAAGCAGCAGAAGATGACTTCCAGGCCGTTGTGAGATTCCAGGAAGGCCTTAACTTCCCTCACCGCAATCTCGGACGCCTCCTCGATTGGGTAGCCGTAAACGCCTGTGGAAATGCAGGGAAAAGCCACCGTGCGGCAGCCGTTCTCGCAAGCTAATTCCAAGGAATTCCTGTAGCAGTTCGCGAGCTTTTCCGCCTCGCCCTTCGTTCCGTCGCGGTAGACCGGCCCCACCGTGTGGATGACGTATTTAGCCGGCAGCTTGAAGCCCGGCGTAATGCGCGCCTCGCCTGTCGGGCATCTGACGCCCGGGCTGACTTCGGGGACTTTAAGGCAAGCCTCGAACAGCTCCCTTCCCGCTGCCCGATGAATGGCGCCGTCCACGCCTCCCCCGCCGAGCATCACTTGGTTGGCGGCGTTTATAATGGCGTCGACCTTCAAGGTCGTGATGTCGCCTTTAATTACTTGCGTCATCTTTTTCCTCCAGCAGTTCGAAACGCTTGATCATTTTGCCGTCCCGCTCTATTGTTTCGAAGAACATCTTGGCGGGCCTCACCCAAAGCGAGCCCTCGCCGTAAAGCTGGCGGTAGATGACCATCTCTTCCGTAGTCTCGGAATCCTTGGCGAAGCCCTCAAGGCGGTAGCAGTTCCCCTTGAAGTGCCTGAACTTTCTGCCAATAAGTTTTTTCTCTTCCTCAGTCATGTCTTTTTTCCTCGGCTCTTTTGATATCCCGTTCTATCCAGGCCATAATGAAGTCCACTATACCCTTCTGCCTTTCAGGAGGGATCGCCGTGTGCTTTTTTATTTTCCACCATTTTTCCAGGCAGCTTCGGCAGCAGGTGGCCGTAGCGTGCTGCGCCACGAAGACCGGATGCCCTTTCATAGGCGTCTGCTTCCCGTCGTTTATTGGCTCCGCCACAGCCAGTCTCTCGCGAATGAAATCTTCGGCGTGCCGCCTTATGGTGTCGGGGCCCTTCTCGGCGAAATACCTTCGCTCCGCGGCCGAAAGATGGAACCTCGCCCGAAACTTCGACCTCGCCAACTTCTGAAAAGCTTCTTCTTTAGTCATTTCGCCAACTCTTCAAAAGCGGCTTTATGGCGGCGCATAACGCGCTTCGCCACGATCTCGAAACGTTCGTCATCGGTAAGTTCCAGGTAACGGCCGTCCTCCGCGGAAACAACAACGTACTTCGGACGACCGTTCTCGTAAATGATCGTCTTGCCGTTCTCGTCGGTTAGCCTCGCGACTTTTGCGAAATCGCGGCAGGCGTCTTCAGTCGTTATTCTGTCTTTTGTTTCTTCAGGCATATTGCTTAATGTTTTTCAGTCAGCGAGCGCTTTGTCCAAAATTGACCGATCCAAAAGGAACGGAATAGCGCCGACTTCCATTATGCCGTCGCCGGTGAAACGAGGCTGATCGTAATTTCCCACGATCAATAATTTTCGGAAAAAATCCTTGGAATTTCTCAGAGGCGTTAATTCCTGGCTGCGTTTCTCAGGAGTAGGCAGCTCTTGGGCAACCTGAATGTAAAGTTTTCCCGGCGCACGGTTGACCACAAAGTCTATCTCGTGCCGGCTGCCGTCTATAGTAACCACGCCGACATCCACCTGACAGCCGCGCAAACGCAGCTCGTTGAAAATAACGTTTTCCAGCATATGCGACGGCTCAATGTCGCGGAAGCCCAGCCTGGCGTTGCGCAGTCCCAGATCCTCGCTGTAATATTTCAGGGGATACTCCATGTATTTTTTCCCCTTGACGTCCCATCTCTTCGCTTCGGTGAACAGGAAAGCATCAGTCAGATACTCTATATATCTGGCTACGGTGTGGTCGCTCACGTCTGTTTTCATCACCGATTTCAAAGTGTTCTTCAGTTTATGAGGATTAGTTAAAGACCCGGTGGCGGAAGACAGCACGTCGATCAGTTCGTTCAGGATATAGTCGTCCCTTAAGTGATAGCGCTTGCGAATATCGCTCGTATATACTTCCTCAAAAAGCGAGGAAAGATACCTTGCCCTCGCCCTCGTTTCCTCTTCCTCGACAGCCAGCGGCATGCCCCCCCAGATCAAGTATTGTGAAAAAGCCTCTGCTTTGTCAGTCGCTTTAACAGCCGAACAATATTCGGCAAAAGAAAAGGGATGAACATGGATCTGATATCCGCGGTCAGCGAAATTGGTGTTGATATCTTTTGAGAGCATTTTCGAGTTTGACCCGGTCACAAAAACATCGACCTTATCCATTTGTCTTAAGCCGTTGAGCGTGTCGTAAAAAGTCAGATAGGCGTCGTCCCTGTCTTCCGGAGCCAGACGCGAAAGATCAACGCCCTCGGGAAGAATCTTTTTGGTCATTTGCACTTCGTCTATGAAGACATAGTTCCACTGCCCGTCATTTATTATTTTGCTCTTGGCGTATTCGCTCAAGCTGATTGCGTCGCGGTATTTTTCAAATTCCTGGCGGTCCAAGGGAATCTCTATGATATGATCCTCCCTGACGCCCTCCGCCAGAAGGCGCTCCTTAAAAAGCACAGACAACAAATAAGACTTTCCGCAGCGGCGAATTCCGGTCAAAATTTTGACCAAGCCGTTGTGTCTGCGGTTCATCAGTTCGTTTAGGTATAAATCTCTTTCGACCTTCATACTGCAAACTTTCCATTTTTTATTATAAAGTTTGCACTAATTATAGCGTTTAAAGGGTCAAAAGTCAATGCTACTGCAAACTTGTCATGAAAACTAAGAAGGTTTGCAGTTGGCTAAGGCCAACCGCTTACAGAGCATCAGCAGATCCTTTAATCCTTTCTCAAATCGGGGGATACGTCGTAGCCGACCAGGGCCGCGAGATGCCTGTCGTCGTCATAATCTCCGCCGGGAGTGGTCAGAAGCGGCCCGACGATGCCGGCTGACATGCCGACGTAAATGCACCTCTTGGCAGTTTCGTCGCTCATGTCGCGGCGTCCGCCCGCGAACCTTAAGGGCGTTCTGGGATTCACTAGGCGCAGAATGGCGACAGCGTCCAGAACGCGCTCGGGTTCCAGTATCCCCTTTTCATAAAGAGGCGTGCCGGGGATAGGATGGAGAACGTTGACGGGAATGGAGTTTGGCGAGATCTCCTTCAGGGCGAACGCGAACTCCACCAGCTGTTCTTTCGTTTCGCCCATGCCGATTATGCCGCCGCAGCAAATGGAAAGGCCCGCTTCGCGCGCGGCCTTCAGAGTTTCCCGCTTTTCTTCCACGGTGTGCGTCGTGCAAAGATCAGGGAAATACGAGGGCGCCGTTTCGATATTGCAGTGAAGCCACTCTAGTCCGGCTTCCTTCAACCGCTCGATATGCTCCTTTGAAAGGATGCCCAGGGAAGCGCAAAGATGAAGATGCGTTTTTTCCCTCAGGAGCGTCAGCGCTTCGCAAACTTCCTCCACACCAAGCTCGTCAAGACTGCGTCCGCTGGTCACGATCCCAAAGCGGGTCGCGCCCTTCGCTTCCGCTTCAAGGGCGGCCTTAAGGCAGGCTTCCGCGCCGATCCAGGGGAAAGTCTCACAGCCTGTCCGCCAGTGCGCGGACTGCGCGCACCATTTGCAGTTTTCACTGCAGAGGCCGGATCTGGCGTTGACTATTCCGCAAAAATCGAAGCGCTTGGGTGTGAGCGCTTCGGTGACCCTGTGCGCCGCCTCGTACAATTCCTCGTGCGGAGGTTCAGCAGACAAAAGGGCGAGAGCCTCGTCATATGTGATCTCCCCTCCCTTTAAGATGCGCTCCGTTATTTCCTGAAAAATATTCATCTCTTTCAACGCAAATGGCAGATTTGCGCTTAAATTGCCATTAGCGTTGGCAAATTTGCGCACTTATCATTTGTAATTTCTTATTCTTACGTCTATCTTGGTGTCTTTTAAAAGTTCCGCGATCTTTTTCACGGGAGTGTCGGAATAATGGTATGGGAAAAGGACCTTCGGGTTTATAGTCTTCGCGGCTTTGGCGGCCTGCTCCGGCGTCATGGTGTAGGGCTGGTTGACAGGCAGGAAAGCGACGTCGATATTTTTAATCTCCTTCATTTCCGGGATCGGCTCGGTGTCGCCGGCGATGTAGATCCTAAGACCGTCGATGGTCAGGACGTAGCCGTTGTCGCGGCCCTTGGGGTGGAACTTCTCCCTGCCCTTGGTCGTGTTGTAGGCGGGAACGGCCTCGACTTTGATCTCTTTGCTAATTGCCTTAGTTTCGCCGTTGGTAAGCGCCGTGCCGGAGCCGTAGAGCTTCTTGACCGCGGGGTTAAGGTAGATCTCTGTCCCCTCTTTCTTGAGGGCGTCTATGGCGTCCTTGTCATAGTGGTCGAAGTGCTCGTGGGTGACGAAGATCAAGTCCGCCTTGGGGAATTTCGCGTAGTCGGTCGCCGGATCCATCTTCTTCCCCACCGGGTCAACATGGATCTCTTTTCCGTCGTACTGAATGCGCATGGTGGCGTGCTTGATGGCGGTGATGGTGACGTCTTTGCCACCCTTGGTCTTGAAGACGTCGGTCTGCGGCTCAGCCGCGCAGCCAATGATCGTTCCCAGCATAATAATGCCTCCTATTATCAGGTTTTTCATTTTTCCTCCTTGTTTCTGTTACTATTATAGCGAATCGACGAACAACGGTAAATGCGTCACAACCATGCCATTCTCCTCGCTGCCTTCGTAGCAGGTTACAATTTTCGCAAAAACGCGAAAAGGAATAATGATAAAATATTACTGTGAAATCTTTTGAAAAGTAGTCAGTTCCCCTATCACAGAGTAAAAAGAGCGGATTCTCCATTTTAAAAATCTGCATTATACGAACCATATAATTTTATGACGTTACAGCAATTAAAATATGCCGTTCAAGTTGCAGCCTGCGGAAGCATCAGCGAAGCAGCCAGAAAGCTCTTGATAGCGCAACCAACTTTGACAGAATCTGTACTTGCCTTGGAAAAAGAATTGAAGCTTAAAATTTTTTCCCGTACTAAAAAGGGCGTAACGATAACGAGAGAAGGGGAAGAATTTTTAGCCTCCGCCCGCCAGATTCTGGATGAAGCGGCCGCGATAACCGAGAAATATACTGGAGAAGTTTCGCGCTGCCCGCAGTTTTCTGTTTCGTGTCAGCACTATGCTTTTGCCGTGGAGGCTTTCATGCGAGTCGTAGCTTCAAGCGCGTCGTCGGCGTATGATCTTACTATCCGAGAAACGGTGACAAGCGAAATAATTGACGATGTGGCGCGAGGCCGAAGTGAGATCGGAATGCTCTATCTTTCCAAACGCAACGAAAAAACGTTACGAAAAATTTTTCGCAGGGAAGAGCTTGTTTTTACGGAACTTTATTTTGCGAAACCGCATGTCTTCCTCTCCAAAAAGCATCCGCTAGCCAAAAAAAAGCTCATCATGCCCACGGAGCTTGATCTTTATCCGTATGTCACCTACGAGCAAGGGCTCGAAAATGCGCTTTATTTTTCCGAGGAAGTTATGGACGCCATAGATCGTAAGAAAAATATTCGAGTCAGAGATCGCGCTACTATGACCAAACTCATACTCGGCCTGCAGGGATATACTGTCTCATCCGGGGCCAATGCCAAAACATACGCTCCCGAAATGATCGCGGTCCCTCTGAACCTTGAAGAGAAGATTTGTGTCGGTTTCATCAAACGCAATAAGGTTGAATTGTCATCCGCCGGCCAGATTTTTTTGGATGAGGTGAAGAAACTCATTTCCGCCAATAAAAATTCAAATTAAATTTCTTTTCTATAACCGCCGCATTGTCAATCGGTTATTATTTTACTTATATAGGAATTTCCTATAGTTAAACAATATATTTATCTATTACCCGATTTCAAATGTGATTTGCTATACTTGTTCCGAAAGCATCGAAAAGCTGTTTCTGGAATCAATATAAGACCGCTGAATCAATAACGCAATCAAGCTTAAATATTGATGCCCAGGACACGAGCGCTTGCTAAGAAAAATTATTTAAATAAAATTCCAAACAAGGAGGGAATCATGAGCAACAAGAAAGAAAATGCCAAACAATATCATCTGGAAACTCTTGCTATCCATGCCGGGCAGGACGCTTACGGCGATCCGGCTACACACGCTAGAGCGGTTCCGATCTACCGCACGACCGCTTATAATTTCCGTAATTCTAAACATGGAGCCGATCTTTTCGCGCTCAGAGAACTTGGAAATATTTACGCCAGACTGATGAATCCAACGAACGACGTACTGGCGAGGAGGTTGGCTGTTTTAGAAGGCGGTGCTGCCGCGCAGACCCTTGCCAGCGGAACGGCAGCAATCTATTTCACTATAACAAATATCGCAAAAGCGGGTGACGAGATCATCGCGCCAAATAATCTCTACGGCGGAACTTTCGCACAGTTTGACGCGATTTTGCCAAATGTAGGCATCAAAGTGAATTTTACGCCTGTAAATGATTTTGCGGCCGTCGAGGCGGCAATCAACGAAAAGACAAGGCTGATCTTCATCGAAACGGTCGGCAATCCGGCTCTCGATATCGCGGATATCGAGGGCTACGCGAACATAGCCAAAAAGCATCACCTGCCTCTGGTGGTCGATTCAACTTTTACGCCGCCTACTTTGTTGCGGCCTATCGAGTTCGGCGCCGATTTTGTTATCCACTCCCTCTCCAAATGGATAGGCGGACATGGCGCAGGCATTGGCGGAGCGGTTATCGAAGCTGGAAATTTTGACTGGACAGACCCAAAATTCGCGCTCTATAACGAGCCGGACAAAGGTTATCACGGCCTCAGATTCGCTCACGATCTGCCAGAAGCGTTAAAGAGCGTCGCCTTCTCAATCCGTCTGCTTACAGTAGGGATACGCAACCAGGGGCCGACTCTCGCTCCGGATGCCGCATGGATCTTCTTGCAAGGCGTGGAGTCTCTGCCGCTACGTATCGCCAAGCACAGTGAAAACGCGCTAATCGTAGCCAAGTGGCTTTCCAAACATCCGAAGGTCGCCTGGGTCAAATATCCCTCGCTTACACAACCTGAATTGGCTAAAAAATATCTTCCCAACGGTGCCGGCGGCGTGGTCGTTTTCGGAGTCAAGGGAGGAGCGGAAGAAGCCCGCAAAGTAACGGACGCCGCCAACGGCGATATCTTTACGATTTTGGCGAACGTCGGTGACTCCAAGAGCCTTATCATCCACCCTGCTTCGACAACACATTCGCAACTTTCCGATGAAGATCTGCGCAAAGGCGGGACCTTGCCGGAATTGATCAGGCTTTCCATCGGATTGGAACACCCCGATGATATTATCGGGGCTCTTGACGATGCTCTCTCGGTTATTTAAGCGTGGCGCTAGCAATCAAAAGGAGCGGGAAACAGAAGGATCCCGCTCCGCTAAAGAGAAAGTGAAGGAAACAATGAAAGACGAAACTCTGGTTATCCACGGCGGTATAGACGGCGACAAAACCACCGGCGCCGTCAACGTCCCAATCTACCAAACTTCCACTTACAAACAAAAAGAATTGGGGAAATCTACTGGTTGGGAATATTCCAGGACCGGCAATCCGACACGCGCGGCGTTGGAGGCATTGATAGCCGATCTGGAAGGCGGAAGCGCAGGCTTCGCCTTTGCCTCCGGCATGGCGGCCATAACGGCGGTCTTGTCGCTCTTCAAACCGGGCGATCGCGTCATGCTTTCCGAAAATGTTTACGGCGGAACTTTCCGCATTTTGGACAAGGTTTTTTCCCGCTTCGGTCTGAAATACTCTTTTTTTAAAGGCACGACAGGAGAAGAGTTCGAAAAAGACCTTGCTCCGGACGCCAAGGGAGTCCTAATAGAAACACCTGCCAATCCTCTTCTTTCAGTCACGGACATCGCATCTGTTTCCGCTGCGGCGAAAAGTAAGGGGCTTTTGGTAATCGCGGACAACACTTTCATGACTCCGTATTTTCAAAAACCGCTTTTGCTTGGCGCCGACATCGTCCTGCATTCCGCTACAAAATATCTCGGCGGCCACAGCGATCTAGTAGCCGGTCTGGTTGTAACAAAGAAAACTGATCTGGCGGAGCGCCTGGCGTTTGTTCAGAACGCGACAGGCGGCGTGCTTGGCCCTTTTGATTCTTTCCTTCTTATCCGCGGAATAAAAACGCTAGCGGTTCGAATGGAAAGGCACGTGAAAAACGCCGAGATAATAGCTGAAAAACTAGCGGAAAACAAACTGGTCTCAAAAGTATTGTATCCGCTGCTTAGCGACGCGCAAAGTCGTAAGATCCAGCTCAGTCAAGCCAAATGCGGCGGAGCGATCATTTCTTTTGAATTGAAAGAAAATTGCGATGAGCGTATCTTTTTCAAATCATTGCGTCTCATAACGTTGGGAGAATCTCTGGGAGGGGTGGAATCGCTGATTTGCCATCCTGCCTCCATGACCCACTCCTCAATTCCCGCTAAGATACGGAAAAAGATCGGCATCTCAGATCGCCTCATCCGCCTTTCCGTTGGAATAGAAGACGTTGATGACATATATGGCGATCTGGTTTTCGCCATAAAGAAAGCAGCAAAATAAAGAGGAAAAAATGCTTTACACTTCTTATCAAAAAGCCATAGGCAACACGCCGCTGGTGCAGCTTAGCCGTTTCGATCTGCCACAAGATGTTGCGCTTTACGCTAAATTAGAGCTTGCCAATCCGGGCGGCAGCGTTAAGGACAGGGTCGGTCTGGCCATGATAGAAGACGCGGAAAAAAGAGGCGCGCTCAAGCCGGGCGGCACTATAATCGAGGGAACCGCCGGCAACACCGGGATAGGCATCGCTTTCGCGGCTATAGGACGCGGTTACAAAGTTATCTTCGTTGTTCCGGATAAATTCTCCGGCGAAAAAGTAGCCTTGCTTTCCGCCTTGGGAGCGGAAATCGTTCGTACACCGCGAAGCGGCGGAATGCTTTTGGCGGAGAGCCGTGCCGAAGAACTGGCGCGTTCGATACCCAATTCCGTTATCTTAGGACAATTCCGAAATCCGGCCAATCCTCGCTCACATTATGAGACAACCGGCCCCGAGATCTTCGACGATCTAAAAGGGAAAGTAGACGTTTTCATAGCTGGAGCTGGGTCCGGAGGAACTTTCAGCGGCGTGGCGCGCTATCTCAAGGAAAAAAATCCTTACGTACGGGCGATATTGGCTGATCCAATCGGCTCCACTATGGGAGGCGGACCTCACGGTGATTACAATATTGAAGGAATCGGCAACGATTTCATTGCCGAAACCATGGACATGTCGCTAGTCGATGAAGTTATAAAAGTAAGCGATGACGAGGCATTTTCGGCCTGCAAAGAATTGGCCAAAAGAGAAGGCGTGATCGCCGGATCGTCTTCCGGAGCGGCCTTTGTTGCCGCTCAAAAAGCGATCAAAAAAGGGATACGCGGGAATATAGTCGTTCTCTTTCCTGATCGGGGCGACCGCTATTTTTCTAAAGGGCTGTTCACTGTATAATGACTGTCCTTCTCGAAAAAGACATCCGTGCCGCCATCGCGGAAGCCGCGCGCCGTGTGCGCGCTGAAACGCCGATGGCCCCGTCCATCACCAATACCGTCACTATCAGCTTCGTCGCCAACGCCCAACTTGCGGCGGGGGGATCAGCGGCGATGGTATATCTGCCTGACGAAGGTGTCGCCATGACGCGCGCCGCGGGTGCATTCTACATCAACGCTGGCACCTTCTTCCCATTCTACGCAGAGGCACTACCAGCCACTGCACGCGAACTGCACGCGCTCGGCAAGCCGTGGGTACTTGATCCTGTCGGCATCGGCATTGGAAATATGCGGACAGACGTCCTTGCCTCGTTTCGCAAAACCCCGCCAACCATAGTGCGCTGCAATGCTTCCGAAATAATCGCCCTCGCCGGACTTTGGGGACTGAACACCGGATCCCTCGTCGCTAGTCGCGTTAAAGGTGTCGATTCCTTCGATTCGATTGAAGACGCCCTGCCCGCCGCGATATCCGTCGCACGTTATTCCCGCGGGACGGTCGCGGTTTCCGGGGCAACCGATCTAGTGACCGACGGCAAGACAACGGTTCGCTGCCCCGGCGGTTCCAAACGCCTCTCGCTCGTTACCGGCGGAGGCTGTTCGCTCGGCGGCGTTATGGCCGTCTACGCCTGCGTGGCAACTCCGTTCGTCGCCGCGCTCGCAGCGACCTCCCTCTACAACCTTGCTTCCGTTCGTGCTGCCGCCACGACCGATGGGCCAGGCACATTCGCTGCGCGCTTCCTGGACGAACTTTACAAAGCCTTGCCCGATGAAATCGCGGCTCAACCATTCAATGTGGAGGAATGCCAATGAACACGCTCGTAGCGCTTTGCATAACCCCATGCGGAACCGGCGACGAGCTCGCCGAAGACGTCGCCGAAGTCGTCCGCGTCATCCGCGCATCTGGACTGCCCAACCGGACGTATTCGATGTTCACCGAAATTGAGGGCGAATGGGACGAAATCATGCGCGTCGTGAAGGATGCGACATTCGTCCTCGCAAAAAAAGGCATCCGCACCGAAGTGGTCCTCAAAGCCGATATCCGGCCCGGCTACACGGAAACCATGACCGGCAAACTCGACCGTCTTGAAAGGGCGATCGAACACGGGACTCAAGAACAAGGAAAGAGAAACGATCAATGAGCATCCGAAGTCGGTTCTCCGTTGAAAAATATCTCGTCGTCGGCCCCGAAAACACGCTGGGGCGCCCCGTTCCCGTAATCGTTGCGGCTGCTGTCGATGCCGGTTTCACATGTGTCCAGATCCGATCGAAAACAGCCTCGGCCGGCGAACTGATCCGCCTGTGCGATTTAAGCGCAGCGGAAATCGCACGGCTCGGCAAAAGTGACGACGTCGCGCTTCTCGTTGACGATCGACTCGACGTTGTCCTCGCCGCACGCGAGAAGGGCATCAAGGTCGATGGCATTCACGTTGGACAGAGCGACATCCCGACAGCGATCTGCCGGAAATATCTAGGCGAAGAGTCTATCGTCGGGCTTTCGGCTCCCGTACGCGATCTTATCGAATTTGTGCGGAGAGCTGACCTCTCTGGCATCGATTACCTCGGTGCCGGGCCGCTCCACCCAACACCAACCAAGACCGATTGCGGACTGGACGAAACGACAGGCGAAGTCGTCGTTCGAACTATCGAAGAACTTTTCGAACTGGCGCGTGCGTCGCGCCTGCCAGTCGTCGTCGGAGGCGGGGTGAAGGCGGCAGATCTTCCCGCGCTGGCGGCTACTGGTGTGGCTGGATTCTTCGTGGTTTCAGCGGTAGCCGGCGCCGCCGATCCAATCGCGGCGGCTCGGGAACTTGCCGCAGCCTGGTGTCCGACACAATCCAAATGAACGTCCTGTGCCAGACCAGTTGACTTCAAAACACGCGTCACTGGGGTGCATATCTTTGGCCGCCGTTGTTTCGGCCGATCAGCCGACCATGGTTCCCAGCCTGATAATGCCTCCTATTATCAGGTTTTTCATTTTTCCTCCTTGTTTCTGTCACTATTTATAGCGAATCGACGAAAGACGGGAAACGCTTCACCAGTTCGGCGCTTTCCTGACGGAACAGAAGATGCTCCACATCGCGGCGCTTAAGTTCCAGATCCACCGATTTCGCCTTAGCCTTTAACGCAGCCTTCAGCGATTTGAGATCGACAATTTTCGGATATGACTTATTAAAGAACGAATAGTCCGGCTCAGTTCGCTGCAAAAGAAACATCGTGTCGTAAAAATCGCGCCCTTTGCCGCGCGCCAAGAGCGCCGAGATCTTCATGGCGCAAAGCGTGGCTTCTCCGGGGACGCGGATCGGGAAAAAGAAGCCGCATCGCTTAATATCGGCGTTCACCTTCGCGTATTCTCTGCCCTGGTCCTGCGCCTCTATCTTCATCATAAACCGCTCTTCTTTGAATGCCGAAAGACCCATTTCGCGAAGCAGCCCGGGAAAAAGAATGCTCCGCCGCATTGCCGCTAAACGACCGGACTCCTTGTCCTTCGCCACGGCGTCAAGGCCGTTGTTTTTTAAATACGCCACAAGCGCGTCGGTAAAGAGCACGAACTCATCAGGCGAAAGTCCCTTGCAGTCAAAATCAAGATCTTCCGAGAATCTGTCGATCCCCTTGATGAGCCTCAGGCTCGTGCCGCCAATAAACACCAGTTTCGGGGCCCATCGGCTTCTCGATATCCATTCAAGCGCAAGACACTCCACATACTCTTTGAGAATATGCTTGGAAAACTGTCCGGAGCGCAGTTCTTCCGGGAAGAAGCCCCTTATCGATTCCAGAGAGATCATAGCGAGTAAATCTCCTTAACAAGCCCCACACGCCTAGCAAGGGCTTGCGAACCAAAGCGGGCGGCCGTGGAGTCTAGTCTGCTGTTTGCGGATATCTCCGCCAGCACGTCCGGATCAAGCCGTAAAGCTTCGATCTCGTCTTTTGTATCATATTGCGGATTGAGATACAGGAAATCGCAAAGAGCCTTCTCCGGAGTCGCTATCTGAACCGACAATCCGTCCCCCACAGTCTCAACTCTGTAGCCGAACATAAGCTGAGGCTTGACGCTGCGGTAAAAAAACTCCCCGAAATCATTCTTGAAGGATTCCGTCTTGAGCGAGGTCACCGAAGTAAATTGAACCACAGACTCGGGAATCAGCCCGGAACGCGCCATCACCTGTTCGCAGGAAAGATAACTCGGCGAATATATCCTGCCCGCGAAGTATTCGCCTATTCCGGACAAGGAAGCGACGTCGGCAAACGCATACCATGAGCGTCTCAGGCGCTTTATATAGCCTTTGGCAAGCCATGAAACGTAATTCCTACGGCTGAAGCCTGGAAACGCCGCCGCCGCCTGCTCCACCGAGAAGCAAGCGAAGTCATGAAACCGTTCTCTGAAAGCAATGTAGTTCATAAATTTTATTTCTTAAACGTATATATTATATCACATTTTAGAAACAAAATCAACAACTCTCGCCCTTCCGTACGCTCGTCAGCTTCGCCGGAAAGAACTTTTTTCAGACAATCCAGCAGCTCAAGATCGGTGTCGCGCATGAATTCAACTTCCAGCAGCGCTTCGTCGCAGGCTATGACGGGAGCGATGAAGGTCGTCTTTCATAACGGCTTCTTTAGACAGCGGCGCCGAGCTTTCTGGCCTGGGAAACGAACTTCGTTCCCTTCACCGCGCCTTTTTCATAGACGCCGTCCGCCAATATTTTGCCGGCCACCTTGCTTCCTTCGTAGCAGTCTATGAAACCTTTCAAGGGCGCCATGCTGGTCCTGAAGGTCTTGCGGTCGGTCTCGGCCATGGTCATGATGTAGTAGAAGGTCTTGTTCGTGAGCTTCGGATAGATCGCCACCGTGCGGTCGATGAGAGCCTTAAGTTGGGCGCAGACCGAGAAGAAATAGACCGGGGAAGCCAGAACGATAACGTCCGCTTTCATCATCTTCGCGATGACAGATTGGGCGTCGTCCCTTATGACGCATTTGCCGGTCTTCTGGCAGGCGTAGCAGCCCGTGCAATAGCCGATCTTAAGGTCGGCTATGCGAATCTTCTCGACTTTGTTTTTGGCTTCCAGGGCGCCTTCCATAAAAGCGTCGCAAAGGATGTCGGAGTTCCCGCCTTTCCTGGGCGAGGAAGAGATGATAAGAACTTTTTTGCTCATGGTTATTTCTCCTTGCTGATTTCCTCTTTAACGGCTTTCTCTACTTCCTCAAGGGGCGCGGTGGGCTCGAAGCGTTTTGTTACGCGGCCGTCTTTGCCGATGAGGAATTTGGTGAAGTTCCATTTAATGTCCGGCTTCTTGGCGTAGTCGGGATCGGCCTCGCCCAGCATCTTCTCAAGTATGGGAGCGATCTTGCCGTCCGGCGGGAAGCCCTCGAAAGCGGTGTTGGTGACAAGGAATTTGAAGAGCGGGTCGGCTCCCTCGCCGTTGACGTCCACTTTGGCGAACTGCGGGAAAGCCGTCTTGTAATTCAATACGCAGAAAGAATGGATCTCTTCGTCCGTCCCGGGGGCCTGCTGGCCGAACTGGTTGCAGGGGAAATCCAAAAGTTCGAAGCCCTCGCCTTTCAATCGCTCGTACATGGCCTCCAAGCCTTCGTACTGCGGAGTGAAGCCGCACCTTGTCGCCGTGTTGACGATCAGAAGGACTTTCCCTTCATAGTCCTTCAGACTCTTTTCCTTCCCGTCGCGGGTCTTGACGGAAAACTGATAAACGGTGTCTTTCATATTTTTGTCCTTTTTATGAGTGTGATTTATAAAAACAACCAGGGCGCCAAGCGCCGCCAGGACGACAATGAAAAGCGGAAAATATTTTTTCATGATTGTTCAGCGGGTGAAATTATTTGTTTTGGCAATTATTGTCTTTGTTCAGCTTGAAGCCGGTGCCGACGAACTGGACCACCTCGCGGCCCATGTCGTCCGTCACGTCGATGTTGACGACGCAGGAGTTCCTGCCGTCCTTTTTGTAGCGGGCGGTTGCTGTGAGCTTCGCTCCCTTAGGCGCGGCAAGATAATTTATGGTGACCTGCTGGGCGACCGTCGCTCTTTCCTTGTCGTTCGTCAAAGCCGCGAAGGCGAAATCCGCCAGGGTGAATATGGCTCCTCCCATGACGCCGCCCAGGGCGTTTTTGTGACGGTCGGAAATAACGACGCTCGTGACGGCATGCTCCGAATCAAGCTCCTCTATCACCATGCCGTTTTCCGTGGCGAAGCGGTCGCCTTTGAAAAACTCCCGCGCCTCCTCGATGTTTCTTTCCGTTCCCGCGCGCCGCAATTCCTTTATGATCCCGGCGAGCCCCGCGGCGGCGACATCCTTGCAGATCATGCCTTCGTCATCGAAAGTGTAGAAGTTCATGACCGTGGTGGAGAATTTGCGTCCGTTCGGCTTGAGGCCGCAAAAAGGCGCCGGACCTTCGAAGGTTCCGGAGCATTCCCACTGCGCGGCGACAGTGTTCCCTTCGGAGACCGCCTCGACAAGTTTCCATTGAGCGTCGGGGAAGCTTTGCCGCATGAGGGAAACGACGCTAAGGTACCCTTCCGCGCCGTAAAGAGGCTCGGGAGATACCGGCGTCGCGAAGGAAGCGGAGGGGGAAATGAGCTTTTTCCCCAGCTTGAGGTCGTTAGTGTTGATGCACTTCTCGAAAAGAAGCATTTTTTCGCGGTTGGTCATCGTTTGTCCTGTTGCTGCTTTACTTATTATTTTATTTCAAATGTTCCTTCGCGCGCCAGACCAGCCTGCTTCCGAGCTCTTTGGCGTTTTCAAGATCCTTTTCGAAATGTTCGTCGCGGTAGGCGCGCTTCTCCTCCTCGGTGAAGAGGTTGAAGTCGTAACGGGAATAGTCGGAGAACTGGTAGGTGTTGAAGGCGCAAAGCGTCTCGCACGCCCCGAAGACCGCCCTCAGCGCGTCCGTGTTCGCTCCGAGGATCTTGGGATAATCCATCTTTCCCATCATTTCTTCCGGGCAGTTCATGGTGAAGATGTTGGCGGTCTCTATGACCTTGTCCCTGGCGACGAGGGGCTCGCCGTTCTCGTAGTGATAGCTGTAAACAGGGAATGTCAGCCGCTCGAAGAAGGCGCGGTAAACGCCCGTGGGATAGTGAAAATAAACGGGCGAGCCGAGGACCAAAACGTCCGCTTGGCGCGCGCGTTCAAGCACCGGCCTGAGGTCGTCGCGGAGAATGCACACTCCTCCGGTCTTGGCGTTCTTTAGTTTGCAGGCGAAGCAGCTCTTGCAGCCGGGGAAGCTTATGTCGTAGAGATTGACGAGCTCGGTTTCTGCTCCCGCCTTTTCCGCTCCGGCTTTGGCCGCCTCCAGCATCTTAAATGTGTTCCAGCCCTTGCGGGGGCTGCCGTTGAAGAACATCGCGAAAATCTTTCCGTCTTTCATTGCTTTTTCTCCCTGTTCACTCGACGATATACGCCGCCACTATTTCCCCGACGTAGGCGATATGCGTGCCGCCGTAGCCGACTTTGTAGAATTTTTCCAGATCCTCGGGAGCGATGGCCTCGTCGTCCTGGAGCTGGCGGTACGTGACGCGGCATTCCAGGGTGAGCGGGAATTCCTTGATCGCCGGGACGGAGACCTTCTCCCCTTCGACGAGGGTCAGGTTGTTGTCCGCAATTTTGTCCGCGTCGCGCCCGGAGACGCTGCCGCATTTGCCAACCACGGACATGTCGGAGCCTTCCATGGGAATGTTGACGGTGAACTCGCCGTTCTTGTCCAGCATTTCCCTGGTGAAGCGCTCAACACGCACGAAAGTCGTGAAAAGCTGCTTGTTCCATTCCACGCCCAGCGTCCCCCAGGAAATGGCCATGGTGTTGACGCGGCCCTCCGCTTTGGTCGTCAGAAGGGAGCCCTTGGCGATGCCTTTCACGATCGCCTCGGCGTAATCGAAAGCGTTGATCTGCTTTTTCATGTTTTTCCTCATTCCTGCGTTTTAAAAGAATTTTTCGGCACGCCGCAGATCGGACACTTCCAATCGGCGGGCTCGGAATTTAAATCGCCTTCGTATTCGAAGCCGCAGACCGGGCAGACGTATTTTTTCCCGGTCTCTTTGGCTTCCAGTAGATTGGGCGCGTATTTCTCGAGGATCGCCCTGGTCGCCTCCCCGTGGCGCTTCTCCTGCTCGGCGAAAAGCCTAACTTCCTCGGCCGCCTCGGGGATGCCCATGTTGGATAGTTTCCGCGCGAGGTCGTTAAGATTCGTGTCGCCCTTGAATTCGGCTTTGGAAAGGCCCGCCACGAGTTTCCAGAATGCTTCCTTGTCGTTGGGATATTTCCCGTTCAGCGTCGCGTAGAAGCCGGAATGGTTCGTCTCCTGGTTGCCAATTTCGATGAACGTTTCCGCCACGTCGTCGAGACCGTAGCCTCTGGCTATGCGCGCTAGGGCATAATACAGACCGCCGCCGGCGGCTTCGCCCGCCGCGAGCTGAGCGATGGTTTTCTCAAGTTCGGTGCCTTTTGTTTTCGCGTAGATGCTCATGCTGATGTCTCCGGGTGAAAAGTTGACTGTTTTTATATCCATTTTCCTGTTCTGCTGTTTTTGTCGGCGGCGATCTCCTTTGGCGTTCCCGCGGCGACGATCCTTCCCCCAGCTTCGCCGCCCCCCGGCCCCATGTCGATTATCCAGTCGGCGCTTCTGATGACATCCAGGTCGTGCTCGATGACCAATACCGTGGCGCCGTTTCTTATCAGGCGCGAGAACACTTCCATAAGCGTTTGCACGTCCAGCGGATGAAGACCGATGGTCGGCTCGTCGAAAACAAAGAGCGCGTCGTTCTGCATTCGCCCCATCTCGCTCGCCAGCTTCAGTCTCTGCGCTTCCCCGCCCGACAATCCCGGCGTCTGCTCGCCCAGGGTCAGATACCCCAAGCCTAAATCGCTAAGGACCTCGAGCCGGCTTTTCACCAGCTTAAGGTCCGCGCATTTCAAAAGCGCCTCGTCGATGCTCATGGCCATCAGTTCGGGAAGCGAGAGGCCGTTCCTTTTTATCGTGAAGGCTTGTTTCGCGTAGCGCGAGCCCCGGCAGTCCGGGCAGGGTATGTCGACGTCCGGCAGGAACTGCACGTCCAGGCTGATCGAGCCCGTGCCGTCGCAGACGGGGCAGCGGAGAGAGCCCGTGTTGTATGAGAAATCGCCGGCTTTCAGTTTGCGCTCTTTGGCCTCCGGCGTTTTGGCGTAAATTTTGCGCAGCTCGTCGTGCACGTTGGCGTAGGTGGCGACGGTGGAGCGGACGTTGATGCCTATCGGAGTCGCGTCTATGAGCTTTACCTGTGCGATGCCTGGGGCGTCGATCTTCTTCACGTGGGCGGGAAGCTTTTTGCCGGCGAGTTTCGCCTCCAATCCAGGGATCAGGCTTTCCAGCACCATGGTGGTCTTGCCGGACCCCGAAACGCCCGTCACGACTGTCAGGGCGCCTTTCGGAAAAGAGACCTCAAGAGGCTTCACCGTGTGGATGTCGGAAGTGGAAAGCGTGATGACGCCATTTTTGAAAACATCGCTCCCGCTTTTCGCTTTGCCCTTGCCTTTCCCGGCCAGGAAGGGGCCTATTTGCGAGGCGGGATCCTTTGTTATCTCCTTCGCCGTTCCCTGGGCGACGACGCTTCCGCCCTTCGCGCCGGCGCCCGGACCCAATTCTATGATCCAGTCGGCGTGATTCAGAAGCTGCGCGTCGTGGTCGACCAGCAAAACGGAGTTGCCGTCCCTGACAAGGTCGTCCATAACGCCGGTCAAGCCTTCCAAATTGGAAGGATGAAGCCCGATGGAAGGCTCGTCAAGAACGTAGAGGACGCCCGTGGTCCTGTTCCTGACGGCCCTGGCCAGCTGAGTTCTTTGCCTCTCGCCCGTTGAGAGCGTGGAGGCCGCGCGGTCGAGGGAAAGGTAGGAAAGACCTAGATCCATCAAACGTTTGGAAGTGTCGCTGAACGCTTCGCAGATCTTTTCCGCCATGGGACGCATGGGAGCGGGAAGCGAAGAAGGCACGCCCTTCACCCATTCCTTTGCCTCGGCCAGCGTCATCTCGCAGGCTTGATCAAGCGAGATCCCCCTTAGTTTCGGAGCGCGGGCTTTTTCCGAGAGGCGCGTTCCCTTGCACTCCGGGCAGTCGCTTTCCTTGAGGAACTTGGCGACCCTCTTCATCCCCGATTCGTCTTTTACGTTTTTGAGGGCGTTCTCCACCGTGTATATGGCGTTGAAGAAGGTGAAGTCCATCTCTCCGGAGCGGCCGTCCTTCTTCACCTGGTAGATCATATGGTGTTTTTTGGGCGGCGCGTGCAATACGATGTCGCGCTCCTTTTTCGTCAGGTCGCGCCAGGGCACGTCGGTCCTGACGCCCATGTCCCTTGCCATATCTTTCATCAGCGACCACATCAGAGACTGCCAGGGCGCCACCGCCCCCTCGTCGATGGAAAGCGAATCGTCCGGGACGATGGTGGAGAGATCGACCTCCCAGATCTTGCCGGTGCCGTCGCAGCGTGGGCAGGCCCCCTGGGAATTGAAGGCCAGCTCCTCCGCGCCAGGGGCGAAGAAACGCTCCCCGCACTTGGGGCAGACCAGTTCGCGCCCCGCGGCCACGTCCAGCGTAGGATCAAGGTAATGTCCGTTGGGGCAGCAATGGGAGGCCAGGCGGGAGTACATGAGCCTAAGCGAATTCAAAAGCTCGGTCATGGTCCCGAAGGTGGAGCGGATCCCCGGGACGCCAGGGCGCTGGTGCAAAGCCAGGGCCGCCGGAACGTAGCGCACGTCGTCGACCTCCGCCCGCGCGGCCTGGGTCATGCGGCGCCTCGTGTAGGTGGAGAGCGACTCCAGGTAGCGTCTGGAACCCTCGGCGTAAACCACGCCCAGCGCCAGCGACGATTTGCCGCTGCCGGAAACGCCGGCTATGCCGACGATCTTTCCCAGCGGGATATCCACGTCGATGTTCTTCAGATTGTTCTTTCGCGCCCCGCGGACCTCTATCGCCCCGGGCTTTGTGATCTCACGGCTCATAACGCTTGAATGATGTCCACGTTCCCTCCCTTCCTTAGGGAGGACGAGATTGTCAAAACCTTTTCGGCCATTGGCCTTATTTTTCCGCACGTTCCGCGGCGAATTTCTCGAGCTCCTCAACGCTCTGCCTTACCGAGCTTCCCGTGAAGGCCTTGGGTGTGAGCACCGTGGCTTTGTCGCCGAAGATCTCCGCGAAGTCGCGGCCGAGGTTCTGCATTCCGCCGCCGCCGTGAGTCTGGAAAAGACAGACTTTTTTGCCCTTCAACTCTTCGAGGTTCTTTTCCGCGAAGGTCCTGACGGGAGGCGCGAGAGTCCCCCACCAGTTGGGCGAGCCGATGAAGACGAGGGAATAGTTCTCAAGCTTAAGCCCCTCTATCGGCAATATGGCTCTCTGCTTTTTGCCGCGGCATTCCGGCTGAGCCTCGTCGCAGCAAGTTCTGAAATCGCTGCTGTAGGGGTTTTCCGCCTTGATCTCGAAAATGTCCGCTCCGACTTTTTTCGCTATCGTTTCCGCGGCGAAGCGCGTGTTGCCGTCGGGGCTCCAGGAATAGTATACGACCGCTATGCCGTTTTTCACTTCTTTCTCCTCGTTTTCGGTTGTCGCTTTCAGGTAAGTCGAGTCGTCCACAGGCTCGAGCCACTCGTTGGAATTGCCCTCGCCCGGAACTTCCAGGGCGATGTGCTGGAACCAGCTTCCCGGCGCGGCGCCGTGCCAGTGCTTGACGCCTGCGGGAATGTTGACCGTGTCGCCCTTAGAGAGCTTGCGCGCTTCCTTTCCCCACTCCTGGTAATAGCCTTCGCCGGCCGTCACGATGAGGATCTGGCCGCCGCCTTTTTTGGCATGATGAATGTGCCAGTTGTTGCGGCAGGAGGGCTCGAAGGTCACGCCGAAGGCCGGTACCTGCTGGAGGGTCAGGGGATGCAGATAGCTTCTGCCGATGAAATATTGCGCATAGGCGGTGTTCGGTTCGCCAACAGGGATGGGCGACCAGTCGGCGGGCAGATCCTTGGGATCGAAAGTCTTTTTCATTTCTTCGCCTAATTCCATACGTTTTGTCGAGGGTGGTTCGTTGTTGTCAAGGGAAATAAGTTTATAAGATCTCGTGCCGTAGCCGAGCGCTTCGGCGTGGTCGAGGATATGGGGCCCCAATTGCTTTTCCATCCTGGCTCTCAAAGAGGCGCTCTTTTGGGGGTCGGAAGCGTAAACAAGATCCACGCAGGCTTTGTCCAGCGCGACAGGGTCAAGAGAGGCGAGGATGCCGACGTCCGCCATCTCGGGCTTCGCCGGATGTCCGTTGCAGTCGCAGTCGATGGAGATGTTGTTCATGACGCTGATATAGACCGCGCGGTCTCCCATGAAATCGACGATCGCGCCGGCGGCCTCGGCCATGGATTCGATGAAGTCCTTTTGCGGAGTCTCCCCTATTTTCGACCACATCTTGTCTAGGTCGTCCGTGCGGTTGGCGGTGTGTATGCGGGATTTGCCCCTGCTGGAAGCGCAGCCGATGGAAAGGTTTTTCAGCGCGCCGCCGAATCCGCCCATCTGGTGGCCCTTGAAGTGATTGAGGATGACGAAGCCGTCGTAATTGGTCAGCGCGGCTCCCACAAGGTCGCTTTTAAGATGCGCGGAGCCTTTGGGCGTCGGCAGTTCGGTCTCCGCAAACTCGTCCATGATGACGACCTTGGCGATGGCGTTGAAACCGTGGTCCTCGATGGTCTCGCGGTGGTCTTTCGTTTTCATGCGGGAGCCGGCGTAAGCCGTGTTACACTCCACTATGTCGCCTTTCAGGCTTTTGACGAAAGGCCCGATAAGGGACGGCTGAAGGTAATAGTTGTTGCCGGCTTCGCCGGTGGATATCTTGACGGCCACGTTCTTCCCTTCCAGCGGGCGTCCCAGGGCCTTGTAGGCCTTCATGAGCCCCTCGGGAGAGATGTCGTGGGTGAAATAGACTTCGG
>JAGCDY010000057.1 GCA_017650925.1 bacterium | reverse complement strand
TGGCTGACCGCCAACTTCCGCGACCGCCTTGGCCTCTTCTCCTGCTCCGGCATCCTCTACAACCACGAGTCGGAACGCAGAGGCAAGCAGTTCGTCACAAGGAAGATCACTTCCGCCGCGGCCGCCATCAAAAAGGGAATGCAGGACGAGCTTGTCCTCGGCGACATCGAGGCTAAGCGCGACTGGGGCTACGCCAAGGACTACGTCAAAGCCATGTGGCTCATGCTCCAGCAGGAGAAGCCCAGCGACTACGTCATCGCCACTGGCATCGAGCACTCAGTAAAGGACATCCTTGACATCGCCTTCGGCACCCTCGACCTCGACTGGCACGACTACGTTAAGCAGGACAAGACACTCATGCGCCGCGTGGAACTCAACCGCCTCGTGGGCGACTCCTCCAAAGCTAGGAAAGAACTTGGCTGGGAGCCCTCCATCACCTTTGAAGAGATGATAAAGCGCATGACGGAAAACGACCTGAAAGCGCTTGAATGATCAGCGAAACAGCCGCCCGCGAGGGCGGCTGTTTTTTTCTCCGCTCCCCCTTGCATTTTGAAAAACGATTTAGTAATATAATTGCAGTTAGCCTTTGCTAACTAATTTTTAACCACCAGAAGTTAGCCTAAACTAACAACAAGGAAACATACATGAAAACCAACATCAAAGCAGTTCTTTTAACGGCCGTCGCCGCCGGATCTCTTATGGCGGCCCACACCCAGATCAACCTTAACACCGCCGCTCCCGCCGCCGCTCCCTCCGGTTCCAGCACCTACTATCACGCCGTGCCAAGCGCTCCGGGCGTCGGACAGGCCGTGCGCATCGTTGAGTCTCATGACGACACCGACTATATAGTAAAGGTCTTCCCATTGAAGAACCCCGACGGAGCCTTCGAGATCGTCGGCATCCTGAAAGCCGCCATCGACGCCGAAAGAGGCGACATCAGAGCCTCCATCAACGACGAGACGGAAGAGGCGACTTTGATCGTCACCGCCCCTGATTTCCAGATGCCCTACATTGAGAACGCCATCGAAAGACTCGACAAGAAAGGCGTCAGCTTCGACAACGACGGCACCGAGACGTTGGTCTACACCTTCAAGAACCGCCAGGGCAAAGATCTTGCCGATATGATCGAAGGCACGATGCTCTCCGGCTACGGCGACATAATGGTGGACGAGGATCTCAACCAGGTCATCATCAACGACACCCCCACCAGCCTTGCCTGTGTGCAGGAGCAGCTGCCGAAATTCGACACCCCGACCCGCCAGGTCAGGATCGAGTGCGAGATCGTCGAACTGGAGAACAGCGACGACTTCAACTTCGGCCTGGCCTTGGAAGCCTGGAAGGAAGCCCTGCCCGAAAGCGTCGACATGACCATCGACTGGAACAAGGAGCGCCAGGGCAACAACGGCTCGCCTGACGGCTGGGCCAGGACCATCGCCCAGAACGTCCAGCTTTCCGGCATGCGCCCCAAGGCCGTGGCCAACTTCATCAACTATTTGGTCCGCAGAGGCGACGCCAAGGTCCTTTCCCGTCCGACGCTCATAGTCAACAACGGAAAGCTGGCCACCGTGGAATCCGTTGACAACGTCAACTACAAGGGCTACAACAGCGATCCGGAAAACACCATGGACAAGCAGGCTGAGACCGGCGTCATCATGACGATCCTGCCGAATCTGGCCGCCAATTCCATGAACCTGGAAGTGGAAGCCTCCGTTCACTCCCTCGTCGGCTGGACCACCGGCGGACTGCCCATCATCAACCACAGGAACACCTCCGCCAGCGTCAACGCCCGTCCCAACGAGACCATCACCATCTCCGGCCTCCGCCGCGACTACGTCACCAAAGCCGACGAGCGCGTCCCTATCCTGGGCTACATTCCCTTTGTGGGCTACCTCTTCCGTCATGAGATCGACGTCAAGAAGAGCAGCGAGATCCTGATCCTCCTGACCCCCTGCGAAGTCGGCAAAGAGAACGCCAGGGAACATCATCTCGTCGACGACATTAAGAACGGCGAGGAAGATGAAAACGCCATCAACAAATTCGTCGACCGCGTCATCCTCAACAAGTCCCTCTAAACAAAGCAAACCAACAAGTTCACTCCATATAGTTCAATACAAACCATAGCGCGAATCAGCGCCCGGCCGCGAGGCCGGGCGCTCCTTTTTTCTTGCTTTTTAAGAGATAATATTGTGTCCGTTAGGCGCGTCAAGCGCGCCTTAAGGCTAATATATTATCTTTTGGATTAATATTGGGACAGCCAATGTTTTAGTATAATTTTCTTAGGTAGTAAAATATGGTAACTATCCGGGAGGCCCAGTGATTATGAAAAAAGCCCTGCTTTTCTTTTTGCTTCTGTTCGTCGGGTTCGCTAAGGCGTCGGACCTGACTTACGAGGGGTTTGAGGACCTTATGTACATTAAAGCGTACTTGGAAGATAATGACGCCTTCAGGGATATGGTTTGGAGCGAATTCTTTGTTGAGACGGGGATCAGCGAGACAAACAAAGCGCATTATTTGGAAACCGCCAACCGAAAAATCAAAGAACTCGTACCGGCTGAGCTCTGGACTTATGTCATGAAGTTTAATGAAGAGCTCTCCTTTGAGCATATGAGTTTGATGATTCGTTCTGATCAGTCGGCTCCGAATTCAAGTTGGAGAGATTATGAAGCAAACGCCATAGCGAACGATCTTCTCCGCAAAGCTGACGGCCTCGGAGGTCCTTTGTTCTTCTGGAGCTACGGAGGATCGGAGCAATTTGGAGAAATCTGCTTCTGGTACGAGTGGAGAAAATATTTGCCTAAAGTCTGGGATATGTGGTATGCATGTTGGAAAGAAGAAAACAAAAGAGAAAAGCCCAGGGAAACGATCGTAAAAATACTGCTGGAAGACGCCGGCGGGCTGACGTATCATTTCGCCCCCTTCATATACGAGGCCATAAAGGAAGGCGACAGATCCTTGGAACGGAATTTTAGCGCGCTTTGGCCCAAAGGCAAGACCAACGAAACGTTTATGGTTTGGTGGGAAAGGGAAAAAGACAATTTCACGCTTCCTCCCTGCGAAGGATATAGGGAGGCGCAAAAAAGGCTGAAAGGCAAAGACACCGCGTATTCCCCACGGGATTTAGACGCGTGGAAAATGTGTCCGCATATAGAAAAATATTATGAAGATCCCGCCTATAAGACCAATTACTGGTATTATTTCTTGAAACCTGATTACGAGTACGACCAAGAAGACGACGAATATATGCTGAACAGCTTTCGTTTCAGCGATCTGTCCAAGGATAGCGAGTGGCGCAAAGAAAAGTTAAAAAGCAACGACAAAAAAGAAGGGAAGGAACAAAAATCCGTGAACAGGGGGAACATGATGGATACAGATGTTTTTTATGACAACACGCCAGTGTCGCAGCCGGCGCCGCCCATGGGCTGGAATTCCTATTGCAGCATGAACTGCGATCCTACTGAAAAGGACATTTTAGAGATCGCGAAGTTTATGGCGGACCAAGGATACCTGGAAGCGGGCTACGAATACATAAACGTCGACGACGGCTGGTTGGAAAAGGAGCGCAACGAGAAAGGCCGGCTCGTGGCAAGGAAAGACAAGTTCCCGCACGGAATGGGCTTTTTAGCCAGCAGGCTGCATCATCTTGGCTTCAAGGCCGGGATCTACCTTGGCTGCGGCGTGACCACCTGGCACGGGGACGCGGGGTCCTTGGGACACGAATTTGAGGACGCCAGGCAGATAGCAGGCTGGGGCTTCGATTATCTGAAGTACGATTATCATCCGGCGGAAGGCGACCCGGAGCGCAACTTCATCAGGGAATACACTAAGATGGGCGCGGCCTTGAGGGCGTCCGGAAGAAACATCTTCTATAATCTCTGCGAGCACGGCAGAAGCAAGCCCTGGAATTGGGCGCACGGAGTGGGGCCGATGTGGCGCATAGGTCTGGACATCAGGGATCAGTTCGACGGAAAGTGCGGGCTGTGGTCCGTGACGGACGCCATGGAGAAGGGCATGCAGCCTATAGCCGACTATGCCAGGCCTGGCAATTACAACGATCCGGATTTTTTGGTCTGCGGGATGCGACACGCCAACGATTGGATGGGGCCGGGCTGCACGGACATCGAGTATCGCTCCAATTTCGGGCTGTGGTGCTTCACCGCCGCGCCTTTGATGATCGGAGGCGACCCGAGGAAATTTGACGCTGCTGCCAAGGAGATCCTGACGCACAAGGGCTACATCGCGCTGGACAAGGATCCGCTGTGCGTTCAGGGCCGCTGCTATCAGAAGAAAGGCTTCGACGGGCAGGAATACTCCCTGACCAACGGGTATGAAGTCTGGAGAAGGGAGCTCAGCTCTCTGCGTTGGGCCGTGGCGCTTTTCAATAGGTCTTCCGAAGAGAAGGAGCTTTCTTTTACTTACCGCGACATCGAACTGGAGGCGGATTGGACCGCGGAATTAACCGACCTCTGGAGCGGGGAAAGTTTAGGTATAATTACTCCCAAGAAGCCGGAGGAAATAGTCTACAAGACTCTCGTGGCGCCCCACGAGTTCAAGATCCTCATTCTGAAACCGCGCTTTTAGAAAGAAAACTGATGGAAAAAGAAGAACAAGCCAGAAAGAAATTCATAGATGGCCGCAACTGCTGCCAGGCGGTCTTCGCCACCTTCGCTCCGGAGCTGGGCGTAGACGAAGCCACAGCCCTCAGGATAGCCTCTTCCTTCGGAGGAGGCATAGGAAGGCTTAGGGAAGTCTGCGGGGCCTTTTCCGGGCTTTGCATGGTTGCCGGGCTCCTTAGAGGCTACGCCGACGGCGAGACCCCGGAAGAGAAGGCCGCCCACTACGCCCTTATCCAGGAACTGGCGGAGAAATTCAAGGCGGAGCACGGCTCCATTATCTGCCGCGAGATCTTGCAGCTCAGTAAAGACGCTCCCACGCCTCCCACGCCGGAGGCCAGAACCACCAAGTATTACTCTAACCGTCCCTGCGAACGCTGCGTCGGCACCGCCGCCAGACTTTGCGAAGAACTTATTAAGGAAAACAAAAAATGAAGAAAGGAAGTTTGCTTTGCGCGCTCGTTGTTATCGCTCTTTTAGCCGGCTGCAAGACCAAGGAAGTTCAGGTCGTAAGATGCCCCGTTGTGCCTGAGGTCCAGACCGCGACCATTACGAAAGCGGAACTCATGGACAAAATTAAAGGCGGCTGGGCCGCCCAGATGATTGGCTGCGCCTACGGCGGGCCAACGGAATTCTGCTACCGCGGCGTGATGATCCCGGACGATCGTATTTTGGAGTATCCCGCGGGGCATCTGAAATATTTCTGCGACAAGATCCCGACACTGTACGACGACATCTACATGGACCTGACCTTCGTGGAAGTCATGCAGAAGAAAGGCATTCGCGCGGACGCGAAAGATTTCGCAATTGAGTTCGCCAACCGCGACTACGGCCTCTGGCACGCCAACCAGGCGGCCCGCTACAACGTTCTGCACGGCATTATGCCGCCAGAATCCGGCCACTGGTTGAACAATCCCCATGCCGACTGCATCGACTACCAGATCGAGAGCGACTTCGCGGGCTTGATGTCCCCCGGCATGCCCAACGCGGCTTCCGAGATCTCCGACCGAGTCGGCCACATCATGAACTACGGCGACGGCTGGTACGGCGGCGTTCTGGTGGGCGCTATGTACGCCGAAGCCTTCTTCGAGACGAACGTGCTGACGGTGGTCGAAAAAGCCCTGGAGACCATCCCCAAGGAAAGCAAATTCTACAAGTGCCAGCAGGACGTCATCAAGTGGTACAAGGAAGATCCTAAGGACTGGAAGCGCTGCTGGAAACTTTACAACGATAAATACAGCGAAGACGTGGGCTGCCCGGAACTCATCCTCGCCCCCGGCAACATCGACGCCACCATGAACAGCGCCTACGTTCTTATGGGGCTGCTTTTCGGCAACAAGGATTTCAAGGAGACCATGGAGATCGCGACCCGCTGCGGCCAGGACTCCGACTGCAACCCCTCCACCGCCGCCGGCATCCTCGCCACCATGATCGGCTATTCCAATATCCCGGAGGAATGGATGCCCAACGTCAGGGAAGTCGAGGACATCGATTTCATCTACACCAAGCTTTCCCTCAACAAGACCTATCAGGCTGTCTATGACCTGGCCATCCAGAACGTCCTCGCGAACAACGGCTCCACCAACGAGACCGAAGTTACGATCGTAAGGGAAGAACCCAAACCCGTCCGCCTTGAAAAGTGCTTTCCCAACATGCGCCCGGTGGAACTGGCCAAAGATCTGGAATTCCTCGGCACTCCCGAATGCAAGCAGAACACCTTCACCTTCACCGGCAAAGGCTTCTCCATCCACGGCCATCTTAGCTGCCCCGATCCCCAGTACGAATCCCAGCTGCAGCTTATAGTCGACGGCGAGCCCGTGAAGGTTTTCCCCAACAGCTCCGACTACCGCAGGAAGATCGACACGCTCTGCTGGAAATACGATCTCCCCTACGCCCCGCACACCGTGACCCTAAAGCTCCTCAATCCCAAGGAAGGCGCCAATCTCAAGGCCTCCCGCGTTTTCTACTACGAGCCGAAGGAAGATTGAAGCGAATTTTAATGTCGTTATTTCGCGACAAGAAGGGGCGCCACCGGCGCCCCTTTGTGTTGTGTCATATCGGAATAATATAAGGTGATTTTTGCGGAAATTCGTCCTTGATATTATTCCGTAAATTTGCTAGCATATTAACCATGAAAAAGGGGACGATTAAATTTGTGTCCAGCGCGAAGACCGCTGAGCGCTGGGGCATATCCGACCGCAGAGTCAGAGTTATGTGCGAAAAAGAACAAATTCCCGGAGCGGAACGAAACGGCAAGCTCTGGAAGATCCCCGCTGACGCCCAAAAGCCCGCTGACGGCCGCAGCCTCCGAGGCTCAGGCATCCCCTCTTCTTTTCGCGCGCTGTTTTCCGAAATCGACGCGCTGAAGGAGAAACTTAAAAAGGCCAGGCCTCTTACAGAAGGCGAAAGATCCCGTCTTCGAGAAGCGTTCCTTGTTGATTACACCTACGCTTCGAACGCTATCGAAGGCAACACGCTGACCTTAAGCGAGACCGCCATGGTCTTGGCCGGCATGACGGTTGGCCAAAAACCCTTGAAGGATCACCTGGAAGCCATCGGGCACAGGGACGCTTTCTGCTTTTTGGAAGAGTTCGTCTCTTCCGGAGAGCCTATCTCCGAGTTGTTTGTAAGGCAGCTCCATTCCCTGGTGCTTGCCGACAAGCCTCAGGACAAGGGCGCCTACCGCGGCATTCCCGTCATCATAACCGGCGCTTCCCATACGCCGCCCCAGCCGTATTTGATCAAGCCTTTGATGGAGGAATGGGTGCGTGATCTGAAAAAAGCGAAGAAGCATCCCCTGGTGACCGCCGCGCTCTTTCATATCCGCTTCGAGGCGATACATCCCTTCATAGACGGGAACGGCCGCACTGGCCGTCTTCTGGCGAACTTTACGCTTTTGAGAGCGGGCTACCTTCCCGTCAGTATCAAATACGAAAACCGCCGGGCCTACTACGCCGCCTTCGGCGCATATCACAAAAACAACGATCCGGGACCTATGATCGCGCTTTTCGCCGAAGCCGAGATCCAGCGTTTAAAGGATTATTTGAATATCATTCGTTAAAAAGGAGGAAAGACAACATGAAAATTCTTGTCGCGTATTTTTCCGCGGAAAAGGGCCGGACGGCCGCTGTCGCGAACGTGATCGCCGAACAACTGAAGGCCGATCTCTTTGAGATCAAGCCCACTATTCCCTATTCCAAGGCCGATCTTCGGTGGATCAATCCTTTCGCCCGCTGCAACAAGGAAAAAATGGGCAAGAAGGAAGTGCCGGTCACGGGGAAGATCGAAAACTTCTCCGATTACGACACGGTCTTCCTCGGCTTCCCGATCTGGTACGGCTGCGCGCCGAACGTCGTGAACACGTTCTGCAAGGATTACGATTGGAACGGCAAGAAGGTCTTCCTCTTCGCGACTTCCGGCGGCGGCGGAATGGGCAAGAGCGCGGAAAAACTGGCGCCTTACGTCAAGGGCGCCGAGATCGCCGGCGAGAAGCTTGTGAAAAAGCCGGAAGACGTTAAAACTTGGCTCGAAACGGTCTTGACATAAAGCCGTTCGACTTAAATTTTTCTTGTAAGCAATTTTAACCGCAAAGTGGCGGTTTGTAATAGCCAAATTTAGGTTGAATTTGGCTAGTATACTAGCTAAATTTGGGTTGAATTTGGCTACTAAGACCTATCGGAAGTTTTGTGGTAAAATATCCGCTTGATAATTTCTTTATTGGAGAAAAAATATGGAACCTATCGTCAAATCCACGACCTTGAAGGACGTCCATTCCGACATCCGCGGGCCTCTTTATTTCGAGTCTTTGAAAATGATCGAGAGAGGCGAAAAAGTTTTGCGCCTCAACACCGGCAACCCCGCCACCTTCGGTTTCAAGCTCCCCGAGAGCATGAGGAAGGCGCTCGTTGAGAACGTCGACAAGGCTGTCGCCTATTGCGATTTCCGCGGCATGAAGGCCGCCAGGGAAGCGATCGCCGCCTACCACGTCAGCAAAGGCGTCAAGGGCGTCACCCCGGACGACATCTTCATCGGCAACGGCGTTTCCGAAATGGCCTCCATGGCCACGACGGTTCTGGTCTCGCCCGGCGACGAAGTTTTGGTTCCCAGTCCGAGCTACTCCCTCTGGACCAACGCGGTCCTAATTGCCGGCGGCAAGCCTGTCTTCTACGTCTGCGACGAGAAGCAGGAATGGTGCCCGGATTTCGAGGATATCAAGAGCAAGGTGACGCCGAAAACGAAAGGCATCGTCATCATCAACCCCAACAACCCCAC
>JAGCDY010000056.1 GCA_017650925.1 bacterium | reverse complement strand
GGTTTTGACGGTTGCCATCTTTTATCTCCTGAATGTTTGAATACTTTTAGGATTTGATTTTGCGAAGAATTATACCAAAAGCGGTCAAAATAAAAATCGCCAGCGCCGGCTCGGGCACCGGATCCAGGCGGATGCCGAAAAGCCCGGAATAGTTGGTGTAGGCGTTTCCGTGCAGATCCTTGGCGATCAGCCTGATCCTGGCGCAGTCGCACTTCACGCCGCTGGGGAAGTTCTTCCAATTGTAAGGGGACTTGAGCTCGAAGGCGTAGTCCTCGCTGATCTCGATCCAGGGTTCCAGGAAGTAGTTGGTAGTGTAGGAAAGATTGAAGGACAGCCAGCCGTCCGCGGGTGGGTCTTTGATCTCCCAGGCTATTTTTCCCGCGGAATCGTAGCGCTCGCCCTCCAGGGGCTGGGTGACTTCCAGTTCCGGGGGGCGGGAGTTGACGATCTTTGGCCAGGCTTCCACGCTGACGACGTAATTGGTGTTGTCGTCAAAAGGCCTTGAGAGCGAATAGTCGTAGGCTTTGCCGAAGGTGATGTACCATTTCCCAGTCAGGACCTGGCCGAAGCAATTGTCTTCCGTCAAGGTCCAGACTTTTTCGGTATCCCTTAAATACGTCCATTCCTCGTAAGCGTTGTTGGGGCCCGTTATCATGTAGTTGCGGCTATTCATGGGCACGTACTTCTTCCTGATGCCGAATTCCACCGGTATGCCCGTCGTCACTTTTACGACCGCCTGAGTCGTCCCTGCCGGCAGTTCAAACGAGAAGGGGAAGAAGCCCGCGAAGTCCACGTCTTCCTGAGTGATCGTTTCCCCGACGCCGATGGGGTGCGCGGCCTTGGCGGGGTTCAGGTAAACGCAGAGCCAGTTCATCATCTGCCCTCTGTGCAGGCCGACCTTCTGCGGAAAATGTTTGAACCACCAGATCTTGTGCTTGTGGTTGACGCCGCCTCCCCACTCCGAGCAGTTCATGGAACGGGCCGGGCCGGAGAGATCGGGATAGTTGTACCAGTTGTCGGCGTAGCAGTCCACGTAGTTCTTCATGCCCCAAAGATAGTCGTTGGTGGAGTTGGGGGCGTAGTGGACTGTTCCGACCTGGATGTTGTTGGTGTCAATGGCGTAGTTCATGTTGAAGAGAACGAAATCGTTCTTCTTCGAATAATCCCGCCAGGGATGATAGTTGATGTAACTGCAGTCCCAGCGGGTGTGCAGCATGGATTCCGCGGCGTGGCCGAAATTCTCCATGGGCGTATCCGTCCTCTCCATGCTCGGCGTGCACATCATGAAGACCTTTTCGGAATCCAGCGTTCCCAGTCCGTTGGAATTGCAGTAGTCGGCGCCCCAGCCGTTCAGCCTGCTCTCGTAGCAACCGCCGTCGGGATGGCTGTAAAGCCAGACCTGGTCGATGATCCCTTTGTTAATGTATTCCACGATCCAGGGGCATTCGTTGGTGTAGAAATACATGTAGTCGAAAGTGAAGCTGGTGTTCCAGGACGGCTTGATGCCTTTTTTGCGCGCGTCGTAATAGGACTGGGGAGTGAAGCGGTCGCCGCTGACGTAGCGCGGCCAGGTGTCCAAGACCACATTGGTCACGAAGGTGACTTTCACCATGCCGTGCGAGGCCTCGAACCACCAGTTGGCCTGGTCTTTGGCCATATTGTAGCCCGTGGGCCAGCTGAAGATGGCGTTCATCCTCCTTCCCCTCGCGATCTCGGCTACGTTTGTCATCCAGGGATTGTGGGTGACGACCGCCACCTTGAGGTCGAGATTGCCGACGGCCATAAGACTAAGCGCGGAAAACGCCAAAACGCAGACCGCTGCCGATCTCAGAATGGATCTCATTATTCCCCCCTAAATTATTTATCGACCTTGAAAATGATGGTCGTTTCCGAACCGTTCAGGGCCCGGCGGTACGTTTTCACGATGCGCTGCTTGACTTTGTCGAACCAGACGTGGCGCCTTATGGTCACGTAAGGGAAGGTCGCCGCTTTCTGACGGAACCTGAGCTGCGCTTCCGGCAGCATGATGAAGTCGTAGCGCCAAAGCTCGCCGTCTTTGAAGGCGCCCGTGTAGTAATTCGTCAGGGAACCCTGGATGGGAATGCCCAAAAGGTCGTCCCAAGCGTACTCGAAAGGCCTGAGTATCCTCTTGTCACCGATCTCAGATCCGGGGAAGACCACGCTCAAAACGTTGTTGGAATGGGTGACGCGGTAAGCGCACTCTCCCTCGTGGTCCAGTCTCAGAAAATCTTTCGGCCCGAACGTCACGTTTACAGGCGTCAGAACCGGCGTCAGAAGACCGGGAACGATGCTTTCGCATTCCGCCTTCCAGACGCACTGCGTTTCCATCTCCAAATAGACCTTCTGCCAGATGGCCACGTCCCTGGCGACGCTGACTCTTTCCGGCAGGTTCGTCGCGGGAGGCGTCGCCACGACGGGCGCAGGCCCGCCTTCCCTTACCTCAGGGTTCTCCGCAGCTTTCGCGGATTCCACTATTTCCCTGGCGTCCTCCTCCTTCGTGGGATTGAGAAGCACTTTGGAAGCGGAAGCGTTGGCCGCCGCCTCCTCCTCAGCGAAAAGAAGAGAGGCGAAAACAAGAAGCGTTATGAACAGTGTTTTGCGCATCAGCGGTGCAAAGAAGGCATGGAGATGAGTTTCAAAAATTCGTGGCGCGTCCTGCCGTCGGTCTTAAAGGTCCCCTCCATGGCGGAGGTGGTGGTGAAGGAGTCGCTCTTCTGCACGCCGCGCATGGCCATGCAGAGGTGGTTCGCCTCGCACACGACGCCCACGCCGTAGGGCTTCAGATTTTCCATCAGGCATTTCGCGATCTGGGAAGTCAAACGCTCCTGGATCTGCAGCCTTCTCGAGAACATCTCGACGATCCTCGGGATCTTGCTCAGCCCCACGATGCGGCCCTTAGGAAGATAAGCCACATGGATCTTCCCGAAGAAGGGGAGCATATGGTGCTCGCACATACTGTAGAAACTTATGTCCCTTACAAGCACCATCTCATCGCAGGGGTCCTCGAAGATCGCGCCGTTAAGGATAGTCTCCGCGTCCATGCCGTAGCCGGACATCAGAAAACCGCGGGAATCCCTGATCCTCTGCGGAGTCTTTATCAGGCCTTCCCTCGTCGGGTCGTCACCCATTCTCGTGATAAGCTCGCGGTAAATGTCGAGGTCGTCCGCCGACTTAAGCATCTCTTTTATTTCTTCCCTAGAATATTCTTTCATACAAAGTGAAGCGTAACGCTGTTCTTTTCGCTTTCAGCCAAAGTTAATTCATATAATTCCGCGCCGATCCTCTGCAAGGGCTCTTCCAGCTTCTCCGCGATCTTCCGAGCGATGTTTTCCATCGTCGGCAGAACGCCAGAAAGAAACGGCACGTCGGTATTCAAGTTCCTGTGGTCGACAAAAGCAATAACTTCCTTTTCAACCACCTCGCCCAAAGTCGAAACGTTCACCACCATGTCTGCGTCGGCGCCCTCGCCGGAAGCCTTGACCGTCACCTTCATGACGTAGTCGTGCCCGTGCACTTTTGAGCACTTGCCGAAGGCTTTTTCGTTCTCCTCGGCGCTCAGCCCTTCTCTGAAAAGCCGGTGCGCCGCCGAAAAGCGAAAGAGTCTGCTCACGGTGATGTATTTGACTTTAATCATACTGCCATTATAACAAAAAAAGCCATCAGGCTTTTTTGATCCTTACGCGCCGAAAGACTCGAATCAAGCGAGCGGGGAACGAGCGCGCATTATCCATGCGCCAACGAGCGCGGTAAACGGTGCCACCAAAACCAATCCAAAACTGCCGACGAGCGTTTTGACTAATTCCGCCGAGACGAGCGTCGAGTTGAGAAAATCCAAAGGACGCGTGCCTTGCGCCGCAAAGACCATAAGTAGCGTGATGTATCCGCCCGAATACGCCAGCAGAAGCGTCGTCGTCATCGTGCCGACAACGGCGCGGCCTATGCGGATGCCCGACATAAAGAGTTCCCAGAATCCCAGCGACGGATTGTGACGCTTCACCTCCGCGATGCCGGCCGCAATATCCATCGCGAGATCCATCACCGCGCCGGAAGAAGCAAGCACAATGGAGCCGATGAAGACGTCCTGCAAATTGAGAAAAGAAAAACCCGAATAGAGCAGCTGCTGAACATACGGCATGGTCGCACCGTTGATGTGCATCAAGCGACCCGCAAGATGCGCGAGCAGAAGCGAGGAAACGACGCCGAGCATCGCGCCGGAAAAAGCCGCGAGCCCTTTTTGGGTCCAGCCTGCGACGAGGTACATGATGACCCCCGTCAGCACGGCAACCGTCAGAAAAGAGACCGTTGAGGCATGCCATCCCGACAGAGACAAGGGAATCAGTATCTTCCAGACAGCCAAGCAGCTGAAGACGAAACTGAAGAGCGCTTTAGCCCCTGTCCATCCCCCGAAAGCCAAAAGAAGCAAGCAGAAGGCCGCGAAAAGGCCGAAGCCCCATCCCATACGCCAATGGTCGCGAGCGACGAGAAGATCTCCCTCCCTGATCTCTTTGGGGATTACGACAAGCGCCGTGTCACCGGGCGCGAATTTTTTGTCAAGCTCCAGCTGCGCTCTGAGTTCGTTGGCCGCCGGGAGAACGCGACCATTTGGCAAACGCACTTTGAGCCGCTGGGTGCCGAACTCGACCAAGCCGTGAAGCGCAAGGCCTGAGTCATCCGTCTCGACCACTTCGGCGCACACGGTTTTTCCGTTGTCACAGGCGAGCCGTCTTGGCCCCGGCAGAAACAGAAGCCCCGCGCAAGCCAATATAAGGATAAGGAGAGGAAGTGTCTTTTTGGCCACCATCTGTCAGTTGCAATCGGCCGACTGCCAGATAATCTTCTTACTGGTAGAAGGCCTTGATCTTTTTCGATATGTCAGTGTTTTCTATAAAGCCTGTGAACTGGTCGGCGCAAGGTCCGATCGCGGTGGTCAGCACGGGCATCGCGGTGTGTCCCCCCGAGCTCCAGCCGATGCCGCACTTGTGACTCAGCACGATCCGGCAGGTGTCGCCCAAGAGATAGTACTGCTCGCCCTTGAAGTCCGGGTTTCCGCCGTTTTTATACTTTTGGTATTCGGCGTCGTGAGCGAACGCCTCCACTAATTTATCAAGTTCCTCTTTACTCAGAAGCATAGACTCGTTTTTCAAAGGCCTCTCGTCCCCGGGGAAACAAAAACCGAACGCCTGGCGCAAAAGCGGCTTCATGTCTTCGAAGGTCAGATCGGGATTTTTCTTGAATTGCTGGGAGGACAGATGCTCAAAACGGCCGATGCTCATCGTCTGATAGGCGAGGCGATCCATGTAGAGGGCATAACCCGTTTCCGCAAAGCCCATCGACATTCCGCCCGTCTCGTGGTCGCCCGTGACGATAATGAGCGTGTCGGGCTCTTTTTTCTGGAAATCGAGAGCCACCTTAACGGCCTCGTCAAGCGCCAGCACGTCGCGGAGATTAGTTCCCGCGTCGTTAGCGTGGCCGGCCCAGTCGATGCGTCCGCCTTCAACCATCAGGAAGAAGCCCGATTCGTTGTCCAGCGTCTCGATGGCCTTTGCAGTCAATTCCGCTACCGTCGGTTGATTAAGTTCAGGCGTTGCGTCAATAGCCGTCTCGAGCGGTCCGTTCGTAAATTTGGTGAGGATCTTGCCGCAACCAGGCTTGAGGGCCATAAACTCATCCCGCGTCGAGATTTTCTTGTAGCCGTTCTTCCAGGCGTATTCGTAGGCGTCGCCGCAGGCGGCATATTCGGCATGGTTCGTAGAGCTGCCAGTATGCACGTCAAGCCCGCCGCCCGCGAAGAAATCAAAACCGGAGTTTACGAGGTCTATGGAAATTCCGTAAGAGTCGCCGCGGTTCTTGCGATGGGCGTAGAAGCCCGCCGGCGTCGCGTGCGTGATCGTCACGGTGGAGCAGATGCCGACCGTTTTTCCGGCCTTCTTGGCGGACAGCGCGCAAGAATAGACCGGCTTGCCGTCGGGATCAACGCCCGAGTAATGATTGTTCGTCTTCTCGCCGCACGCGATGGCCGTGGCCGCGGCGGCGGAGTCGGTGACGAGGGAGTCCGCCGAACACGAACGGGTCATAGCCGAATACGGAAGCGCGTTCATCGCCAGAGGACCGTTGCCGGTTTTACGGGAGAATTCCTCGGCGATCATTCGTTGAGGCACGCTCATGCCGTCGCCGATGAAAAGGATAACGTTCTTTGGCGCCTGGGCAAACGACACGCACGCCCAGAGCATAAAAATAGCAGTGGCAATAATGTTTTTCATATGATCCATTGTATCATTTTTTGTCGAACGAAGAAAGGAAAAAGCCTTCCCCGCGGAGGCAGGGAAGGCTTTTTTCGCGACAGCGCGAAAAGCGGTTTACCAGAAGTAAACGTAGAGCGCGACGGTCAGCACGACCACGATGACGCCGAAAACGAGGGCGGCCGTGGAGGGCTTCATGTCAAGCTTGGAGCTGGACTCGAAGGTGACTTCTTCCGGCATCTTGAAGATCGCGCCCAAAACGAACATGATGACGAGCGTGATGATCAGGTTGTAGGAAGCGGCCCAGAGGTAGTGCATGGGCAGAGGCTCGCTGTTTTCGACCACGCAGCCCATCACTTCGGGCACGAAGGAAGCGGCGCCCGGCAGCAGGCTCCAGCCGTAGGTCGAGAGCAGGAAGTAGATGATGGGCGAAAGGACGAGCGCCAGAGCGCCGATCCAGCGGGCGCCCCTGCGGTTCACAAGACCGAAGATAAAGACGGCCACGATGCCCGGTGAGACGTAGAGCTGCATCTTCTGGATGTAGGCGAAGATGGATTCGGCTTTCAGAAGGGAGGCCACCACGATGCCGACGACCAGAAGGACCACGATGGTCAGACGACCGCTCGTCACGATCTCCTTCTGGGAGGCCTGCGGGCGGATATAGCGCTGATAGATGTCCATCGTGAAGAGCGTGCTGGTGGCGTTAAGAACGGCCGCCAGAGAGGACACGATGGCGCCAAGGAGGGCCGCCAGGACGAAGCCCATAAGGCCGAAGCCCTGCGGGACGAGTCTGGTGATGAGAAGGCCCAGAGCCTGGTCGGGCTTGTCCAGATCTTTAGCGAAGAGGTTGAAGGCGATGATGCCGGGGATGACGATCACAAACGGGATGATCAGCTTGAGGAAAGCCGCCAGCACGATGCCCTTCTGGCCTTCCGCCAGGGAGCCGGAGCCCAGGATGCGCTGGGTGATGTACTGGTTGAGGCCCCAATAGTAGAAGTTGGGGATCCAGATGCCGATTATGAGAATCGTCCAGGGCATGGCGGCGTCGTTGGAGGCGCGGCCCATGTGCAGTTTGGCTTCGTTAAGTTCCCTGAAGCGCTCGATGGCGGTGGAGGAAACGGCCTTGGCTTCTTCCACGGCGCCGGTCAGGCCTTCGGGAGCGGTGCTGCCCAGGGCCTTCATGGCGAAGTAGGCGATGACGGCGCCGCCCAAAATCAGAGCGGAGCCCTGCAGAAGGTCAGCCCAGGCGCAGGCTTTCAAGCCTCCCACCATGACGTAGACGCCCGCCAAGCACCCCATGATAAGACAGCAGGACCAGAACGGGAGGTTCCAGCCCAGGTGCTGGAAGAGCTGCTGCATGACCAGGCTGCCGGCGTAGGTGACACCGATAAGGGAGGCCACGATCAGAATGCCCATCATGGAGACGGTCATGAAGGCGCGGGCCCAGTGGTTGTAGCGGATCTCCAGGAATTCCGGGATGGTGGTGATGCCGGACTTGAGGAAGTAGGGAAGCAGCGCGAAGGCCACCACGACGAGCGCGATGGCGGCGATCCATTCCCAGGAAGCGCAGGAGAGGCCTTCCGCGCCGGCGCCCTGACCGGACATGCCGGCGAACTGTTCAGCGGAGATGTTGGCGGCGATCAGCGAGAAGCCGATGAGCC
>JAGCDY010000055.1 GCA_017650925.1 bacterium | reverse complement strand
CTTGGCCCCATCGATCCCATAAGTCTTCAGAAGATCTACGACTTCAAAAACATCTCCGGCAAGACCGCCCTCTGCGGCGTGACCGGCTGGCCCCTTACCGTCACCTCCAGCCCCGAAGTCCATAGGAAGTTTTATGATGAGGAAAAGCTGAACGCTCTCATGCTTCCCATGCCCGCGGAAAAAATTGAGGACGCTCTCAAACTTGCCGAAACTCTCAACATGAAAGGCCTGGCGGTCACCATTCCCCACAAGGAAGCGCTGCTCGCCCATCTCGACGAGACCAGCGAAGCGGTCAAACAGATCGGCGCCGCCAACACCGTCGTTTTCAGGGAAGGGAAAAAAATCGGATACAACACCGACGCTCCTGGTTTCGCCAAAGCCCTGAAGACCTTAATACAAAAAGACTCCTTGAAGGGCCTGCGCGTTGCCGTTCTCGGTTCCGGCGGCGCGGCCAAGGCGATAGCCTGCGCCCTCTGCAAGGAAGGAGCGGAAACAACCGTTTTCGCCCGCGACCTTGCCAAGGCCAAAACTGTCGCGGACAAATACGGCTTCGCTTCCGCGCTCCTAACGGATCTAACTTCCGATTTCAAGCCAGACATCATCGTGCAGTGCACTTCCGTTGGCCTGCAAGGCTCAGCCACGGAAGGCATGGATCCCATCCCGCAGTACGAATTCCAGGGCCGCGAGGTCCTTTACGATATAATCTACAAGCCCGAAGCGACACCGCTCATGCTAAGAGCCCAAAAGAAGGGCTGCCTTGCTTCCAACGGCCTTTCCATGCTCATAGAGCAGGCCAAGCTTCAGCATCAATTATTCTTCCACACCAACTAAAATTATGTCTTCCTCTTTCGGCAAAAATCTCAAGGTCACCATCTTCGGCGAATCCCACGGACCGGCCATCGGCTGCGTCCTCACGGGCTTCCCGGCGGGCTTTGCTCCGGACATGGACAAAGTAACCGCCTTCATGCAAAGAAGAGCTTCCCGGGGACAGGCCGGCGCCACCGCCCGATCCGAGGAGGACCTCCCGGAAGTTCTCTCCGGCCTCTTCGAGGGAAAGACCTGCGGCACGCCCATCGCCGCGGTCATAAGGAACAATAACACCCAATCCCAGGACTACGCCAACCTCAACCTCTGCCCCCGTCCCGGCCACGCGGACTTTACCTGGAACGCCAAGACAAATGGCGCCAACGACTACCGCGGCGGCGGCCATGCCTCCGGCAGACTCACCGCGCCCATGTGTTTCGCCGGCGCCCTGGCCAAGCAGTACCTGGAATCCCAAGGCGTCGCCGTCAACGCCAGCATATGCTCCATCAAAGACCATCAGATCTCGGATAACCGAGACGAATTCGGTCTCGACGAGGAAGCCAGGAAAATAATCGAGGAAGCCCAAAAAGCAGGGGACAGCGTAGGCGGCATTATCGAGTGCGCCATAACAGGCCTTCCCATGGGTCTTGGATCTCCCATCTTCGACGGCGTGGAGAATAAGCTTAGCCAAGCCATATTTGGCATCCCGGCCGTCAAAGGCATAGAATTCGGCAGCGGCTTCCAGGGCACCAAACTTATGGGCTCGCAAAACAACGATGCCTTCACCTACCAGAACGGTCAGCCCGTCACCAAGACCAACAACGCCGGCGGCATATTGGGCGGCATCACCAACGGCATGCCCGTAGTTTTCAGAGTCGCCGTCAAGCCCACGCCTTCCATCGCCAAAGAGCAGCAGACCGTCGACCTCGACGCCCAAAAGGACACTTCCCTTGAAATCAAAGGCCGCCACGACGCCTGCATCGTTCCCAGGGCGCTTCCCGTAGTGGAAGCCGTAGCCGCCCTTGTCGCTCTCGACCTGCTTTTAGATTGATTATGTCTCTCACGCTTCCCAACGGCAGAAGAAAAGGCACCGTTACGCCGCCTTTTTCCAAATCCCACCTTCACCGTCTTTTAATTGCGGACTTCCTGGGCGGGGACTTCCGGCGTCTTTCTCCCGATCCCGCGGACCCGGATGACATCGCCGCCACCAAGCGCTGCCTCCTGTCCCTCAGTGAAGACACTGCCGCACCCGTCCTTGACTGCGGAGAATCCGGCTCCACTCTGCGTTTCCTGAAACCCGTCGCCGCGGCCCTCAAAAAGCGCCCCCAGTACG
The DNA here is from genome assembly GCA_017650925.1 of bacterium. Taxonomy (GTDB): domain Bacteria; phylum Auribacterota; class UBA3054; order UBA3054; family UBA3054; genus UBA3054. The sequence goes on along the minus strand of JAGCDY010000055.1, from coordinate 22,340 downwards.
TCACCAAGGGTCGTTTAGCCGAGCGCCCTGGTATCGACTACCCCGAATTAAAAAGCGGCCTCCACGAGCTTCCAGGCAACGTTTCCTCACAGTTCGCCACAGGCCTGCTTTTCGCTCTGCCCATTCTCAAGGGCGATTCCGTGATCCGTTTCACCACGCCCTTGGAATCCCGCGGCTACGTTGACATGACGCTCCAGGTCTTAAGGCAAAGCGGTATCACCATAACCGAAACACCCACCGGTTTCAAAATCCCTGGCAATCAGTCTTACCAAGCCCCGACAATCGTCCAGCCCGAGCGCGACTGGTCCGGCGCCTCCTTCTTCATTGCCATGAACTATCTTGGCTCCGAGATCAAGATCAACGGTTTAAACGAAGATTCCCTTCAGCCCGACCGCGCTCTTCCCGAGCTTCTGAAGAAGCAAGGCGAAGTAATCGACGTCTCCCAGTGCCCGGACATCTTCCCGCCCCTGGCCGTCGCCCTCGCCGGCAAACCCGGAACCACCACAATAACCGACATCAGAAGGCTGCGCCTTAAAGAATCCGACCGCGTGAAATCAACTTCCGACCTGCTCAAGAGTCTCAACGTCAAACATGAGATCGCCGAAGACGCTTTCAGAATCCAGGGCCAAGGCACTCCCTTCTCTCCCAATCAAACCACGATCAAAACTTACGGCGACCACCGCCTCGCCATGTCCGCCGCCGTCGCCGCTGCCAATTCTCAAAGCCCGATCACCATCGACGACGCATCCTGCTGCGCCAAATCCTACCCCTCTTTCTTCGCGCAGCTCTCTTCCCTGACGCTTTTCTAGTAGCGCGCAGGGTTTGGTATAATAAAAAATAGTGTGTAAATATACGTGTTTTTTATTATGCCGGAAAAACCAAGGATAAAGGTGCCCGCAAGAGCGGAGCGCGAGAAAGTCAGGTCTCTCATTGAGGGACTGGGCTTGAACACCGTCTGCAAAGAGGCGGCGTGCCCCAATATTTGGGAATGTTTCCAGCGCCATACCGCGACTTTCATGATAATGGGGGACACGTGCACGAGGAACTGCCGTTTCTGCAACGTTAAGACGGGGCGCCCCGCGCCGCTGGACCAGGAGGAACCGGCCCGTTTGGCTTCCGCCATAAAGGAGCTTGGGCTTAAGTACGCGGTCATCACCTGCGTGACAAGGGACGACCTGCCGGACGGCGGGGCGGAGCATTTCGTCAAGACGATAGAGGCGATAAAGGCGGTATCTCCGGAGACGAAGGTCGAGATACTGACCTCTGATTTCGCGGGCAACAGTTTCGCCCTGGAAAAAGTTTTAAAGGCCGGGCCGGCTGTTTTCAATCACAATCTTGAGACGGTCAGAAGGCTGACTCCTGTCCTGCGGACGAAGGCTACGTACCTGCGCTCACTGGCGGTCTTGAGCTACGCTTCCCGTATGTTTCCCGCTATCCCTGTGAAGAGCGGCATAATGGTCGGCTGCGGGGAGCGCATGGAGGAAATTTTCGAGGCGATGCGCGACCTTAAGTGCGCCGGCTGCTCCATCCTGACGGTCGGGCAGTATCTAGCTCCGGACGACAAGTGCCATCCCGTCGAAAAATATTATTCCGAAGCGGAATTCGCGGAAATTAAAGCTTACGCTCTGAAATTGGGCTTTGCCGGGGCGGCCTGCGGGCCGCTCGTCAGAAGCTCGTACAGGGCGGGCGAAATGGCGGAGAAGGTCTATGGCTGATTTTTCCGCGAATTTGAAAGCGCCCGTTTACGTCTGTCTTCTGACTTACGGCTGCCAGATGAACATTCTGGACAGCCAGATTCTGAGAGGAAATCTGACGCGCCAGGGTTTCGTCGTTACGGACGATGAGACGGCCGCGGATGTCGTTTTGTTCATTACCTGCAGCGTGAGGGACCTGGCGGAAAGAAAAGTTTTGGGAAAGGCCGGGAAACTGAACGTCAAAAGGAACCGCAGGCCCGAAGTGGTATTGGGCGTGACGGGCTGCATGGCGGAACTGAAAGGGGAGACGCTTATTGGCGGCAAGAACGTTTTCGATTTCGTGGCCGGAACGCACAAGCGTCATCTTATTCCCGAGCTTATTCTGCGCGCGCTGTGCAAACGCGTGGCCGCGGCCGAGGTCACTTCCGTCAACGCCGAACATTTGGAAAGACTGGGCATTGCGCTGGCGCCTTACATGGATGAATGTCTTCCCAACGAAGGAAAGCTTTTCGCCGTGGGCAGAGACGGGGCCGAAGACAGCCTTGACGAACTGGAAGCCATGCGTCCGAGGCCTTGGCAGGCTTTCGTCGAGATCATGAGAGGCTGCAGCAACTTCTGCTCCTACTGCGTCGTGCCTTATGCCAGAGGGCCGGAAGTGAGCAGGCCGGCGGACGAGATACTTTCGGAACTTAAGACTTTGGCTGGCAGCGGCTGCGTGGAAGTGACTTTACTAGGACAGAACGTCAATTCTTACGGGAAAGATCTGCCTAAAGGGAGCATCAGTTTCCCCGAGCTTCTGGCTGAGGCCGCGAAGATAGATGGTTTGAAATGGCTTCGGTTCGTCACATCCAATCCGCAGGATATATCGGACGAGCTGATCGATCTTATGGCCTCCGAACCGAAGATCTGCCGCTATCTGCATTTTCCGCTGCAGTCCGGGTCGAACAGGATCCTTAAGATGATGAACAGGAAGTACACCCTGGAGCAGTATCTGGAGAAGGTCGCGAAACTGAAGGCCGCCATGCCGGATCTGTGGTTGGCGGGGGACCTCATCGTCGGCTTCCCGGGCGAGACTTTGGAGGATTTCCAAGCTACTTTGGCGGCTGTGGAAAGAATAGATTACGCCAACAATTTCCTTTTCAAGTACAGCGAGCGGCCCGGGACGGCGGCGGCTAAGCTTTGTGACGATGTTCCGCTGGAGGAAAAGAAAAGGCGGCACGCTGAGCTTATGGCTCTGCAGGGAAAGTTGACGCACGAGCATTTGAAGAGTTTAGTGGGTACTACCCAGACAGTTTTGGTCGAGGGTCATAGTAAACGCAACCGGGCGGTGCTGCAAGGCAGAACTACCCATTACGCGAACGTGGTGTTCGAAGGCGATCCGTCCTTGATCGGGAAATTCGTTCCCGTAAAGATGGAGTCCGCGACGCCGCTTACGCTGTACGGGAGTTGTGAGCGCTTGTCCGGAGATGAGGAATTAACCAATGAAAAGGAGAGCGGCTGATTTTGAAAGCGATGGGGCGCAACTGATGCCCCGGGAAAAATTGCTGAAGTACGGCATCGAGGAACTGAGCCTTCCTGAGCTTCTGGCTCTGATCCTGGGAACGGGTTACGGAGGGAAAAGCGTCATGGAGCTTTCCTACGGGATCGTCAGGGATTACGGCACGGGAGGCTTGAAGGACTTGAAGGAGATAGGAAACCTCAGGGAAGTTACGGGAATGCCTTTTGTCAAAAGCGCTATGCTTTTAGCTAGCCTTGAGCTTGGCAGACGGCTTTGCGGCAAAGGAGACGACGAGGAGATGATCCGCGTGACCCAGCCGGGCGACGTCTATCCCTTGACAAAGGATATGTGGGACCTGGATCAGGAGCAGCTCAGGGGTATCTACCTGAACGCTGCTTCAAAGGTCATAGGCACGAAAGTCCTGACGGTCGGCACGGCCAGGCAAAGCCTGTCCGATCCGGCGACGGTCTTTCGGCCGGCCCTGAAGATGGGAGCCAGTTACGTCATACTGGCGCACAATCATCCCTCCGGAGAGACTGATCCGAGCCAGGCGGACGTGGCGGTCACCAACGAGATCGCCTCGGCCGGCAAGATACTTCACATAAAGCTGCTTGACCATTTGATAGTAACAAGAAACGGCTTCACGTCACTTTTGGGAGCCGGATTGCTGAAACATTGAAAAACTTTAAGATCACAGAAAAAGCGAAAGTCATGGCCGGCGCAATAGCGCTGGCGCTCCTTGCCCAGACCGCCTTCGCCGGCGAGATGGACAAGGGCGAGACCTTTTATTTGAAGAAGCAGTACGGGAAGGCGGTGGAGTGCTACCGCAAGGCCCTGGAATCGAAATTGAACGACAACAACAGGGCCATATGCTGGTATATGGTCGGGCGTTCGTACACCCAGCTCAACCGCTATGACGACGCCAAGATCAGTTTCATGAACATCGTCAACCTCTATCAGAACACGGACTGGCTCCCGGAGGCTTACATCGGGCTGGGGGATATCGAGTACAAGAGGAAACAATACTCGGAAGCGCTGAAGCAGTACCGCCTGAGCCAGACTGATGCCTTCATGAAGCGCAGCGGGTCCAGGGTGCTTTTAAAGATCGCCAAGACCCAGAGGAACCTAGGCAACACGAAGGAAGCCTCGGAGTGTGAGAAGAAGATCCTTAAAGATTATCCCAGGAGCCTGGAAGCGAGGCTCATACTTAAAGGAAGCGTCTCCTCGTCCGGGAAGGCGGTGAAAGCCGAGACGGCAGGCTCGACGAAAAGCGCCGTTTCGGAGAAAAGCAAGACTTCCTCTCAGACCTCGTCCGCCAAATCCTCTTCTACCTCGCCGAAGACTAAGTTCGCGGTGCAGGTCTCCTATACCCCGAAGCAGGACCTGGCGAACAATTACGCCGCCCAGTTGAAGAAGAAGGGTTACAACGCCTACGTGAAGAAAGGCTCCAAAGGCTATTCCGTGCTGGTCGGCGACTTCGCGACCAAGAGCGAGGCCCAGTCGGTCTGCACGAAGATCAGGAAATCGGAGAAAAACGACAGCTACGTCATCAGCTTGTAAAATGAAGGAAAAGGAAAACAGAACGCCGTCGCCGGCCGATTACGAGACGCCCATGATGCGCCAGTATTTCGAGATGAAGCGCAAGTATCCCGGAATGCTGCTCTTTTTCAGGCTGGGCGACTTTTACGAGCTGTTCGACGACGACGCCAGGGAGGTCTCTACGCTCCTGGGCCTGACCTTGACGCACCGCGTCAACATGCCGATGTGCGGGGTGCCTTACCACGCCGCCGAGGGCTACATCAACAAGCTCGTCAAGATGCGGCGCAGGGTGGCTGTCTGCGATCAGATGGAGGATCCCAAAAAAGCCAAGGGATTGGTGAAAAGGGAGATCACCAGGATCGTGACGCCGTCCACGAATCTGGACGACGAGCAGGCCACCAAGCAGGGCAACAATTTTTTGGCGACGGTCTGCTCCCTGAAAACGAAAGGCAAAGAGGTGTTCGGCGTCGCGTTTTTGGACGTGGCCACGGGCAGCTTCGAGATGACGGAGCTTTCTTCCCGCGAAGAGGCCGTTGAGGAACTGCGCCGTCTCCAGCCGACGGAGATAATTTATCCTGAGAGCGCGGAAAGCGTTTGGCAGCCCGTTTTGAGCTCATTTTCCAACGCGCTCGTCATGGGCATCGACGACCTTTATTTCGACGACGGCTGCAACGTGCTCCTCTCCCACTTCCAGGTCGCGTCATTGGACGGCTTCGGATGCGCCGACAAGACTTGCGGCGTGATGTGCGCCGGGGCGGCCTTGCGCTACACAAAAGAGAATTTCGCCATGCTTCCACTCGATCACATCATGGGGTTGAGATATTACGAGAAGTCGAATTTCATGCGTCTCGGGGAGCACACCAGGAGAAATTTGGAACTGGTCCGCTCCATGCGCGAAGGCGGCACGGAGGGAACTCTTTTCTCCGTTCTTGACGAGACCGCCACTCCCATGGGCTCGAGGATGCTGAGATCCTTCCTTTTGGCGCCCCTTATGGAAAAGCAGGGTATTGAGGAGCGCTACGACGCCATCGAGCTTTTGATGTCGCGTCAGGGCGAGCTTATGGAGATCAAGGAGGCTTTGAAAAACTTCGGCGACCTCGAGAAACTCGTAAGCAGGCTTTCGACCGGATACGGAACGCCCAGGGATCTTCTGGCGCTGCGCTACTGCCTCCATCAGCTTCCGATCCTGCGCGGATACGTTATGGATTCGCTCGCGAAGGCGCGCTCCGAGGAGCTCTTCCCCAAGGAAGAACGCTACGCGCTTATGGAATCCATCCGTGAATTTTTGGCGCCTCTGCCGGAATTGACGGAGCTCCTTGACCGCGCTCTTTCGGACGATCCGCCCTTGCGTCTGATGGACGGAGGCATCATAAGGGACGGCTACAATTCCGAGCTCGACGAAGTCAGGGAGCTTTCGACGAATACCAAGAATTTCATCGCCGAACTTCAGAACAAGGAAGCTCAGAGGACCGGAATAAAGAAACTGAAGGTCGGCTACACGAAAGTCTTCGGCTATTACATCGAGGTCTCCAAATCATACCTCGATCAGGTGCCGGACGATTACATCAGGAAGCAGACGGTCGTGAACGGCGAGCGCTTCATTACGCCGGAGCTGAAGGAGCTTGAGAGTCGCATCCTGCATGCGGAAGAGCGGGCTCTTGAGCTTGAGGGCGAGCTTTTCCAGGAATTGCGTCAGGAAGTTTTGAAGAATCACCAGAGGATCCAGGAGAGCGCGTCAGCCATCGCTTCCCTCGACGTCTTCCAGTCCCTGGCCTGGATATCGCTGCAAAGGGACTACAGGAGGCCGAAGATCTTCACCGACACGAGGCTTGTGATCAAGAAGGGGCGCCATCCCGTCGTCGAACGTCTGCTGCCGGACAAACGCTTCGTGCCGAACGACACTTTCCTCAACACAGGAAGCGATCAGATCGTGCTTCTGACAGGGCCTAACATGGCCGGCAAATCGACTTACATCCGCCAGGTGGCCCTGCTCGTCTTAATGGCCCAGAGCGGCATCTTCATTCCCGCGGAAGAAGCCGAGATAGGATTGGCCGACCAGATCTTCACTCGTGTCGGCGCCAGCGACGAACTTAGCAGGGGACAGTCGACCTTCATGGTCGAGATGACGGAGACCGCCAACATTCTCCACAACGCCACCCCGAGGAGCCTCATCATACTCGACGAGATCGGCCGCGGAACTTCCACTTACGACGGTTTGGCCATCGCCTGGGCGGTCGTCGATTTCCTGCATTCCGAAACGAAAGTCAAGGCCAGGACGCTTTTCGCCACCCACTACCACGAGCTTATCAAGCTTGAGGAAACCATGCCCGGCGTCGTCAACTACAACGTCGCGGTCTGGGAGAACGGCAAGACGATCTCGTTTTTGCACGAGATAGTCCGCGGCGGCACCAACCGCAGCTACGGTATCCACGTGGCTAAGCTGGCCGGGCTGCCGAGGCCGGTGATCGAAAGGGCGGAAAGGATACTTTCCGGCCTGGAAGGCAAAGGCGGCGAACTTCCAGCCGAGCTTGAAAGCGAAAGCGCAGATGTCGCGGAGACGCCGGAAGCAGCGCCGAAGAAAGAAGTGTCGCAATTGGAGCTTTTCTGATGGACTTTAAGGAAGCGCTGGAAAAACTCCCCAAATTTGAGCGCTACGCCATGGCCTTTTCCGGCGGAGCCGACTCCCTATCTTTGCTTCACGCCGCCTCCGCTTTTTTTGGCAGCGAAAGGATAGTGGCCCTGCATTATGAGCACGGCATAAGGGGCGCCGAGAGCGAAGACGACGCGGCTTTCTGCGAGAAGTTCGCGAAAGGACTCGGCGTGAGATTTTTCCTCGGCAGGGCCGAAGCAGGGATCTTAAGCGATCCCCCGAAAGGCGAGAACCGTGAGGCTCTGGCCAGAAAGATGCGCTACGAATGGATGGGCTCCGTCTGCGTAAAGGAAGGGATCGGCTGTCTTTTGACCGCCCATCACGCCGACGACGTCGCGGAGACCTTGCTCATGCATCTCATGCGCGGAGCGGGAGCCTCGGGGCTTGCCGGTCTCAAAGAGAGCGTCAGCTTAAGCCAGCTGATCCCGGGCTGCCCGGATATAACGGTCTTCCGCCCGCTTCTTGACCTGAGGGCCAGAGACTGCCGGGAGTACTGCGAAACTTACGACCTGCCTTTCCGCACCGACAGCACCAACAGCGATACGGGTTACACCAGAAACTGGCTAAGGCACGAGATCGTTCCGAAGCTTGCGGAGCGCGCCGGAGGCGATCTTACCGTGAAGCTCCGCCGGACCGCCAGACAGCTCGGCGAACAGGCGGAATTTGTTAGGGAAGCGGCTGAGGATTTTTTGCGCGCTCACGCTAGAATCGCCCCCTTCGGAGTTATACTGGACTACTCATCCTTCCTCAATGCCAAACCGGCCTTGCAGCGCGAAATACTGCGTATTTTGGCCGCCGGGGACGGGAACTGGGATTTCGAGACGCTCGACAAGGTCCTGACCATTCTGAAGAGCGGCGCGGATCCGGACTTTCAGCCGCCGGGCACTAGGCGCTGGCTCAGGCTCGACGACACGCTGGTCTTTTACGACGAAGCGGTCGATCTGAAACCGTTCCTCCTGTCCTGCCTGAAACTCGAAGGTGTAAAGGAACGCGGGCGGGGATATTCCGACAACGGCGCCGGCTGGCTGAAATGGCTGAAAGGGGAGAGCGTCGTCTACAGGGAATACCTGAGAGCGGCGGATTACGCGGCGTCCTCTTTTTCCAACGGCTTGCGTTACAAGCCTACGAACGGGCCGCAGCGCAAGGTCGGCGACATGATGACCGACGCCAAGATACCGGCTTTCTTGCGGCGCAGCCTGCCGATCGTCATGCAAAAAGACGACCCCGGCTGGATACCTGGCTGGCGCATTTCGGATATCGCCGCCTTAAGGGAGGGCGACGAAGTGATAGAGGCTGTCATTCAACTGCCGGGCGCTATAGCCTGGCGCGTCAGAGAGGACGGTGACGTATGCTGATTTTTTTGATTTTCGCTTTCCTTTTCGGATCCTGCATAGGCTCCTTTCTGAACGTGGTCATCTTAAGGCTGCCGAAAGACGAGTCGCTCTGGCGCAGGGGATCGCACTGCTTCTCATGCGGCAAACCCATTCCCTGGTATCACAACATTCCCATCGTAAGCTACCTTGTCCTCAGAGGGAAATGCTCGATGTGCGGAGCGGCTTTCAGCTGTCAGTACTTCATAATCGAGCTTGTGACGGGCGTTGCTTTCACCATTCTTTGCTACTTCAGATTCCGGGGGCTTCTGCCGTTTTTGCCGACCGAGCCTATTGATTACCAAATCATCCTTCCGGCCGCCGCCGCTTATTTGAGGGACGTTATCCTTTTCTCCTCGCTGCTCTCGATCACGGTGATAGACGCCAGGGAGCTGATAATCCCTTATGAGATAACCCTGACGACTTTTATTCTGGGAATGATATTGGTCTACATTAAGCCCCAGATCTTCCCGGCTCCGGACAGACTTACGCTGACCATTGAGCTTCTTCTGGCGGCTTTGGCAGGCGGCGTTTTGATGTGGATAGTTAGGATAGTGGGAGGCTGGGTCTTCAAAAGAGAGGCCCTGGGACTGGGCGACGTGCACCTTATGTTCATGCTCGTTCCTTTCCTTGATTGGAAAAGGATCCTTTTGACGATCTTCATGGCTTCCATTATCGGCTGCGTCGGGGGGCTTATAACGAAAGCGCTCTCAAAGGAGGAAAGGAAAGTCGAGATACCCTTCGGGCCTTACCTTTCCATTTCCGCGTTCATCGCCTTTTTCTGGGGGTCTGTGATATTGAAATGGTACCTTGGCTTCGTGATGGGAAAATAACAAACGGCTTTTTGATAAAATATCCATTTGGACTTTTTTAAGGAAAACATAACCGCAACGGAAACAGATATGAAAAAACTTCTCGTGATCATGGCAGTCATACTGCTTTCGGGCTGCGCCTCCACGCTCTCCGAGCGTGTGGCCAACACTCAAAAGGAAATCGATCTGGCTATCACCGCTCTCGGCTACACCAAGAGCGACATACTTTTGAGCCAGTTCGAGGAGACCACAAAGACCAAGGACGACGTGACCTACACCTGGCAGAAAAAGCACGTGAGATTGAGGGACAACTACAAGCTCGACTGGGCGGCCCTGCACAAGTATTTCAAGACCGAGGTCGACTATTCCGAAAAGGATTCCCTGGATCTGAGGATCGGCGAGGCCGAGGCGGACAGGCAGAAGGTCCGTTCCTTCGAGTACGTTCTTGACAAATGGTGCGAAGTCTACTACGTGGAGTTCGTCAGAGACATAGTGAACATTAAGAAAACGAAGTGATAGTTCTCGGCATAGAAAGTTCCTGCGACGACACGGCCGTGGCGCTCTACCGCCCCGGCAGCGCTGAACTGTTCAGCGAAGTCGTCTCCCGCCAGTACGAGATCCACGACCCCTACGGAGGCGTGGTTCCCGAACTGGCCAGCCGCAGCCATCTGGAAGCGATCCCCAACATCACGAGGGAACTGCTGAAGAAGGCCGGCCTCGGACTTTCTGACGTCGACCTCATTGCGGCCACCAACGGGCCTGGCCTGACTGGCGCCCTAATAGTCGGGCTCACTTTCGCCAAAGGATTGGCGCTTTCCGCCAAAAAGCCCTTCGTTCCCGTCAACCACATAGAGGCCCACATGTTCGCGGCCACGGCGGAAAACGAAGTGGAGTATCCTTTCCTGGCGCTCGTTATTTCCGGCGGCCACACTCTGCTTTCACTGGTCAGGTCTAGCGACGATTACGAGATCATAGGCCGTACCAGGGACGACGCGGCCGGCGAAGCCCTAGACAAGGGAGCGAAGATCCTAGGATTGCCGATGCCAGGCGGACTGAACCTCGCCCTGCGCGCCGAAGCTGGAAAAAGGGGAACGCCGGACGGAAAGAGATTCCCCAGAGCTTATCTCAAGCCCTCCTTCGACTTCAGCTTTTCCGGAGTCAAGACCGCGCTTCTATACCACGTCGAGAAAAATCCTCCCAAGACCGAAGAGGCCTTGTGCAATATCGCCGCGGATTACGTGGAAGCCATCATGGACGTTCTGGTAAAGAAGACCATCAGGGCAGCCAGGGAATTCAAGGTAAAGACGATCGTCGTCGGCGGGGGAGTCAGCTCCAACAGCCGCCTGAGGGATCTTTTCAAAAACCGCGCGAGAGGCAGGGAAAGTCTAAACGTGATCTTTCCATCGCTGCCGCTCTGCACCGATAACGCCCGCATGATAGCGGCCAGAGGATACCAGGTCTACAAGAAGAAAGGTCCGGGAGATCTCGGCGCCGATGTTTTTTCAACTTTTGTAAATTAAAATGAAGCTTAGTTCACGAATCAGATCAGTAAAGCCGTCAGCGACCCTTTCCATAAACAACAAGGCTAACGAACTGAAGGCGCAGGGCTACCAGGTTATCTCCATGGCCGTGGGCGAGCCGGACTTTCCGACTCCGGAGCACATCTGCCGCGCCTGCATAGACGCCCTCAAGGCCGGCAAGACCAAATACGCCGCGACCAACGGCATCCTGCCCCTGAGGGAAGTCATCGCCAAGAAATTCCAGAGGGAGAACCACCTCAACTACCTGCCTCAGCAGATCGTCGTCAACACCGGCGCCAAGCACAGCGTCTACTGCGTTTTCCAGATCCTCCTCGATCCGGGCGACGAAGTCATCATTCCCGCTCCCTATTGGGTGAGCTATCCCGAAATAGTGAAGCTGGCCGGCGGCGTTCCCGTCATAGTCCAGACCAACGAGGAAGACCGCTTCCTCATGAAACCGGAGCAGTTGGAAGCGGCCATAACCGACAAAACCAGGGCTCTCGTCATAAACACTCCCACCAACCCCACCGGCCAGGCTTATTCCGAAGAGGAGATCAGGGCTCTGGGCGCGGTATTGAGAAGGCATCCCGACGTAGCGGTCGTTTCCGACGAGATCTACGAGCACTTAGTCTACGACGGCTTTAAACACGTCTCCTTCGCGGCGGCTCTGCCCGACCTTTACGACCGCGTGTTCACCGTGAACGGTTATGCCAAGACTTACTCCATGACCGGCTGGCGTCTCGGTTACGTCGCCTGCCCGTCGCTGGAAGCATCCGACGCTATCAAGCGTCTGCAGGACCAGTCAACTTCCGGTATGACGACCTTCGCCCAGTACGGCGGCGTGGTGGCCCTGCGTGATGACCAGGCCTGCGTCCAGCGCATGCTGGAAAGTTTCGACGAACGCAGGAAATACATCGTTCAAGCCCTGAACGAACTTCCCGGCGTGGAGTGCCCGAATCCCAGGGGCACCTTCTATGTTTTCCCGAACATTTCTGGCTGGGGCCTGAGCAGCCAGGAAGCGGCCATGCGTCTTCTCGAGGACGCTTATGTCGCGACGGTGCCGGGCAGCGCGTTCGGCGGCGAGGGGCACCTGAGGCTCTCTTTCGCGACATCCATGGACGTCATCGAGGAAGCCGTGAAGCGAATAGCGGAGTGGATTCCGACGATTTAATCGAAGTGTGGCGTATACCCCACGCTCACGGACTACGCGCGCTTGGCCTTGGTTAGCATCCTCCGTGAGTTCGCTAAGGGGTATACGCCACACTTCGAAAACTAAACTAAAAAATAAAAAAAGGAAGGTCTTGCGACCTTCCTTTTTTTGTTAGCTAACAGTTCGGATCATTTGGCGGGCAATAAGCACAGGATGATTTCCAAAATTAAGCCGAGCGGCTGAAAGATCAAGAGAAGAGCCAACCATGGGGTGAGGCCCGCGTCGCGCAGACGGCGGATCGTGGCCGTGATCATGGGGATCACAAAGAGAAGCAAACAAACAATGTAGCCGAGAGTTTCGCCGCAAAATTTGTAGATCGCACCGCCGCAAAGAGCGCTGACGATAATGCAGAAGATGAAAAAGATGATGTAATCGATCTGGCTCGTTCTGCCTTCGATGTTGAACATGTTAGAGAGACAACCTGTGATTGCGTTCATAATGATTACTCCTGTTTTTATTGGTTAAAAGATTATTGTGCTTCAAGTTTTAAATGCTGATCATCCCTCAATGGCTCTTTTGGCGACGTAAACGCGGAAGAGGGTGACCGCTATGAGCATGATCAGTATGTGCCAAAGCGCCGGCCAGAGACCGGCGACTATGCACGCTATCATCGCTATGGGGACGATACCGAAGCCGCAGAGGAGAACGCCTACCAAGAGCCAGATCCAGTTGAAGACGTTCAACGTCAGGAAAGCCGAGAAAATGAAAAGCAAAAGGCCGAGGATATAGGAGACAATAAGTATAGGGGGCAGCATGTTTGCTTTCAGGGACGGTATAAGGGAAAGCAGGACGAGCACTATGCCTATGGTGATGATGGTCGGATAAACATAGACCAGGGGCTCAAAGAACGCTGACAACACCTGCGCTCCCTTAAGGATAAGGATCACGAGGAAGATTATTGCCAGCAAGATTAGGATAGACATCAGAAATCTGCCGAGTGTTTTCATGTTATTTCTCCTTTTTATTGGTTATCGTTAAATCTTTCGATGCGGTATTCGTAGCCCTGCTCTGTTAGGAACATCTGCCTGTTGAGGGCGAAGTCCTGCTCCATGGAGTTCTGGGTGACGATGGTGTAGAAGTAGGCGCTGTTCGGTCCAGGCTTCGGCCTCAGGATGCGGCCCAAGCGCTGGGCTTCCTCCTGGCGGGAGCCGAAGGTGCCGGAGATCTGGATGGCGACGTTGGCGTCCGGAAGGTCGACGGCGATGTTGCCGATCTTGGAGACCATGAGGACGTCGATCTCGCCTTTTTTGAACATGCCGTAGTAGCGGTCGCGCTTGTCCTGGGTCGCGGAGCCGGTGAGCAGCGGGATCTTCAGTTCTTTTGAAAGCTTGGTTAGCTGTCCGATGTACTGGCCGATTATGAGGATATGGGAACCCTTGTGCCTTTCGAGCAACTGCTTTACGACTTCGGTCTTGTTCGGGTTTTCAGACGCGATCCTAAAGCGCACGCGGTCGCTGGCGACAGCGTAGTCGCACTGGCTTTCCTCGGAAAGCGGGACTCTGATCTCAGTGCATTTGGCGGCGGCCAGCCATTGCTGGCTCTCCAGCTCTTTCCAGGGAACATCGTAACGTTTCGGACCGACGAGGCTGAAAACTTCGCCTTCCTTGCCGTCTTCCCTGACTAGCGTGGCGGTAAGGCCAAGCCTTCTCCTGGCCTGGATGTCACTTGTGATCCTGAAGACCGGGGCCGGCAGAAGATGGACTTCGTCGTAGATTATGAGGCCCCAGTTGCGCTTATGGAAAAGTTTGAAGTGCGGGAAATCGTCGCTGCTTTTTTCCGGGTGGTAAGTCAGTATCTGGTAAGTGGCGAGCGTTATGGGAGCGATCTTTTTTATCTGTCCGGAATATTCCGCGATGTCATCGGGAGGTATGTCGGTCTTGTCGAGAAGCTCCTGACGCCACTGGCGCAGCGCGGTAATGTTGGCGGAAAGGACGAGCGTCGCGGTCTGAAGCTTGGCCATGGCGCAGATCCCGATTATCGTTTTTCCGGAACCGCAGGGCATGACGACCACTCCGCAGCCGCCTTCCACGGAACCGCCCTTGTAGAAATTCTCGACAGCCAGCTCCTGGTATTTTCTTATTGCGAAGCCGCTTTCGCTTTCCGGCTTGAGGTGGAAGTGGTAAGCGTCGCCAGGTTCGTAGCCGACAAGGTCTTTGACGGGGTAGCCGAACTGGGTCAGAAGCCTTTTTATTTCGCCGCGGTATTTCTTGTCGACGAGCCAGGAAATATAATTTCCGAAGCCTTCGGTATCATGAGCGAGAAGCTGAGAGATCTTCGGGTGCGCCGCCACATAGCGGGCGACCGCGTCGTCGGTGGAATAAAGCCTCAGCCAGTCGCCTTCCGCCGGGGCAATGATCATTTTGCCGTAGCGGGAGCTTATGTCCCTTACGTTGTGGAGAAGACCCTCGGGCAGGGGGAATTTGCTGTACTTGTCAAGCAGGGCTATAAGCTCGTCCGGCGTCAAGCCGGAGGCGATGGCGTTCCAAAGCGAAATGTTGCTTATGCGGTAGGTGTGGATGTGCTCGGGGCTTTTTTCAAGTTCCGCGAAACGGGCCAGAGCGTCCCGGGCTTCCGGGAAAAGGGGATTGTCGACTTCCAAAAGAACGGTGAGGTCGCTCTGGACTATGACAGGATTGGCTAGGTCTGGCATTTTTATTACAACTGGAAAGTCTGCAAGACCGCTCTTTTGTCAGTTATCTTTGTCATGGCCTGTCGCACTTCCGCGAGGCTTTCCTCTTTCACCACGAATTGGCCGAGACCGACCTGGGCGCTGAAATTGCGGTACCAGGAGATGTGGCGCTGGAGCTGCTGCTTCGTCTGGGTCGGGCAGTTCATGAGGACGGTAACGCTGCCGCGGCTAGTAAAGAGACCCATGCCGCGCATGATGCGCAGCTTCATGACCATGTCGGTGTCGGAGGAGAAGAGCCTCGAGAGCCTTTGGTAGAAGATCTTGGGATTCTGGATCGCTGCGAGCTTGTCGTGCGAGAGGAAATAGCGCTTCCGGCCTTTCTCATCCGTCGTTTCGTCGGCAATCTCAAGGCCCAGGGCCCTGATCCTGAAATCGTTGGAATGGCTGAAAATGACTTCGTTGTCCCTTGTGACGGTGATCGTGCCCGTCACGGGAATGGAGTAATCCACGGCGGCGATGCGGTTGGAGTTCATGAGCTTCATGATGTTGTCGTCGCTCATGTAGCACAAAAGCATGTTGTTTCCCATAAGGGAGAAAGAGCGCGGATATTTCTGAAGAAGGCGCTTGGCGTCCTCTGGCCTGTCGAAGGCAAAGAAACAGGCGTCCTTGTGCAGCGTCACTTCGCCCATGACCCAGTCTTTCAAGGTGGTAAGAACGTTCTCGGGGATTGGGGCGGTGGCGTATTTTTTAAGAAAGTCTATTAACATGCTGACCGGACGACCGAGGGAGGCCGCGTCGCGGATGTTTTTCTGCTTCAGGTAAAAAAGTGAGCTGGCATGGTTGGATTTCGGATCCATATCCATAAACAGGCTCAGGAAGTAGCGGACGTAGTCCCAGCGTCCGGAATTGATGAGGACTATCTCGAAATCGTTTTTAACAAGCAGCTGGATCTTGGAATCGTCGTAGGAGGGAATGGGAGCGTCGCCGATTATGGCTTCGCCCAGCTCGGTCAAGGTCACGAATTCGCGTCCGTCCTCCGTTGTGACGTGGTAGGTGAGACCGGGAATGAAGAAGCGCTGTTTCAGCTCGTGGTCGAAGATCTCGCGGAGCTGCGGCACGGTGAATTCGCCAAGGACGATATCCTTCCACTCCCAGTCTTTTTTGCATTTCCCCATGGAGAAACAGTCGCGGACCTCGAGGGCCATGGTGGACAAAACCTCGTCGACGGAAAGCCATTTGCCGGCGAATTCCTTAAGGAGCCTGGAGTAAATGTGAACGAGGTAAAGCTCGAGGCATTCGATGTGGTCGTAGCGTTTTTCTCCCCGCCAGAAAGACGGGCAGGTGTTGCGCCACTCGAAATAGAGCTTCATCTGCGCTCCAAGAGGCAAAAGGCGGAACTTGGCGAGGTTCGGGCCGGGAGCTATGACTCCGGAAGAATCCATGCAGAGTATCTTGTTGTCCATGCCGAAGCGCAGCAGATATTCGAAAAGGAGGTCGCGGTCCTTGACTCCGGAAAAGTGCTTTTCCAGCATGTCGCGGCTGAAGGCGTAGAAGTGGTTCAGATTGCTGTAGCGCAGGCAGCCTTTTTCCGCCAGGCTCATGAAACTGTCCAGCCAGCGGCACATCTTTCCGGAGAATTCCGGATTTATGTTCTGGGGAAGTTCATAGGGTTCGAGGTTGTCGATCCTGCTGTCGGGCAAAGGAATGTCATCCTTGTCAAAGAAGGGAGCCAAAATTATATCTGCTTCCAGATGCGTCTTCGAGAAAACGCCCGGCGGCCAGAGAGAGGGGTCAGTGAAGAAGGCTACGCCGTAGTAGTGCAGTTCGGAGATGTGGGAGGTGTCGAGACCCACGGTGTAGGCGCCGGCGTGCAGCTGCAGTTCGTAGCATCGCATCACGCAGTTTTCCCTGACGCCGTAATCGTGCATGGCCAGGGGCGAATCGGGATTCTCGGGATCAGCCTTGTAGCGAAGGCCTTTGCAGTTCCTTAAGACCGAGACAAGGGCGTAGGCCTGAGGGGACAGTTTTTTCAGGACGGCCTGCCGTTTCTTCGGATCGCTCACGGCTTCCATGTAGTGGACGCCGTACATGTTTTCACCGTCTTCCAGCTGTTTCTTGGAAAGCCAGTGGCGGAACATCTGCTTTATGGAATGCTTCTCGTCGGCCTGCTTGAAAAGGTGGATGATGTCGAGGGAGTCACTTTCCATGGATCACGACCTTGATTGGGATGTTCATGCGGGCGCACTGGCGCTCGATGTCCGGAATGTGCTTTTCCGCCACGAGCCAATGGGTATCGTCGAGCTCACTGATGATAGCTCTGCTGACACAGTGGTTCTTTTTCAGTTCCTCGCTCATTTTCGGATCGGGAACCGTCAGGATATGTACGTGGTAGTGCAGAACGTTCATTTCTTTCTCGACCAAAAGACGTAATAGGCAATGGCCGAGGCCGCCGTCACGTTGAGGCTTTCCACGCTTCCCACCGTCGGGATAGAGTAGAGGGGAAGCAGTTTCCTTATGCGCTCGGGCAGACCGTGGGGCTCGTTGCCGGAAACTATAACCTTACTTACACTATCATTATAGCACAAATCAAATTTAATTGCTGTACCTTCGCCGGAAAGCGCGCAAACTCTGTCCGAATTTTTCACGAGATATTCGGTCGCCGCCTCCTCGCCGAGATAGAGGAAATTGGAGTCGAGCGCGGCGCCGGCGCTCGATCTAACGGCCAGGGGATGAAGGTGCGAAACGCAGTTCGAGACAAGCAGAAAATCCTTGCAGCCGAAGGAGGCGGCGCTCCTTATGATGGTCCCGAGATTGCCGGGATCCTGAAGCTGCCAGAGGCAGGCGATGGGCTTGCCTTTCGGGAGCTCTTCCGGACCTTTCAGAGGTTTGGCCGGCTCTATGAGAAGCGCGAGGCCCTCAGGATTCTTTAGAACGCTTACCTTGTCGAAACATTCCTTGGTGAGGAGATAGGAGGGGATAGATGCGTCGAGGAATTTTTTCGCGAGCTCGGCGCATTTTGGCGTCGCTTCCTGCGAGAGGAGCACGCCTTTGACGGCGCCTTTGAGCTTCAGGGCGTAGTCGGCCGCGACGGCTCCCTCGGCGAAGCAGAGGTTGTTTTCGGCGCGCCCCTTCTTCTCCCTGAGGGAGAGCGCAAGCTCGATTATTTTTGCCCGGCGGCTCGTTATCAATTGCGGTTCGTTCATTTGTGACTCCTAGTAGATCACCTGCCTCGGATCGCAGGCTTTTTTCTGCAGCTTCGCGGCGAAACTTTTCAAAAGGGGATTGGCGCCCTTGTGGATGTGGACGAGGGCGTAGCGCCTGAGGGCCTCCTCCCTTTCGCCCCTCTGGTCGGCGCATTTCCCGAGCATCAGCTGGGAAGCGGCCTGGATCCTGGGCTTTTTCGTTCCTTCCTTCAAAGCCAGTTCAAACCACTTCTCCGCGCTTACGCTGTAGCCCAGGGAAAGGGCGGCCGAGCCCGAGAGGAAGGCGGCGTCGGGCATCAGATCCCGCCAGGCGGCACGGCTTTTGCAGCGGGCGTAGAAATTGGTGGCGGCTTTGAAAGATCCCTGGCGGTTGCCCGAACTGATCTGCGTCCTTATGCCCATAATTTCGACGAAGGGAGAATCGGGGTAGAGTTTTTTCAAGGCTTTCAGGTGTCCGGAGGCGCATCTGGGATAGCCCTCCTGACAGTATTCCCAGATCAGGAAGATGCGCATCTCCGTCTCAAAGCGCGGGGATCTCTCGAACTGCTCCTCTATGGTCGCCAGGCTCTTCGAGAGGCTGGCGGGCTGGATGATCCAGCCGACGCACATCGGCAGGGGCCAGGGCGCGGTGTCCATGACGCAGTTGTAAGCGGAATTGAGCATATTGGCGTCGGCGGCCGTGGAATCGAACTTCTGCGCCCGCATTATCTGCGTCAAGGCGCGCTTGAGCCATATCATGGAGTTGGCCGTGCGGTCCGACCTGGCCTCCATGGACGCGCGCAGAAGAAAGCTTACGGCAGCGTACAGGAAAGTTTCAGGTGAATCATCCTTTTTCAGAAGCGCCAGGCTAAGCTCGCAGCAATCCTTGATCCGCTGGTCGAGAAGCTCAAGTTTTTCCTCGTCCTCGCCATGCATTACTATCGATCCGAGAGTAGAGGCGGCCAGGCAGAAACAGGGAACTATGTCCTCGGGATATTTGTCCCTTTCCTTTTGGAAAAGCTTTTCCGCTTCGGAAAAACGCGCCGAATAAAGAAGTCCGCGCCCTTTTTCCAAAGCGTCTCCGGCCTGGGCGCCAATTGCCGCAAGCAGTATTAAAATTACAACGGCTCTCCTCATAACAATTTTTTCCGCAGCCTGCTTGACGGAATGCCGAGCGCTTCCCTGTATTTGACGACGGTGCGCCTGGCTATGGGGCAGCCTTTTTCCGCCATCAGTTTCGCGATCATATCGTCGCCGTAAGGTTTGGTTTTGTCCTCGCCGTCTATTATCTCTTTCAAAAGGTTTTTAGCGTCCGCTCCGGAAGTCTCGCTGCCGTTCTCGCTCGTCGCGACGCGGCTCATGAAGTCCTTCATCTCCATCAGGCCCTGGGGAGTGTCCATGTACTTGCCGGAAATAGCCCTGCTCACGGTCGAGTCGCTCAGCCCCAGTTCCTCGGCCAGTTCGTGCATTGTCAGAGGATGCATGTGCCCCGGACCGTTCTTCAAAAAATCTTTCTGGTGTTCCACGATCGCCTCTGCGATCAGGAGTATCGTGCGTTTGCGGAACTGCAGCTGGCTTATGAAATTTTTACCGGCCTTGATCCTGTCGCTTAAGAAGGCGCGGCTTTTGGCGTCTTTGGAGCGCATGGCGTTCACGTAGCTTTTCGAGATCCTGACGTAGGGGAACCTGTCGTCGTTCATTTCCGTCGTGAACGTGCCGTCCTCGTTCTCTCTCACTATGATGTCCGCCACGGCGTTCTCGGCTTCGGAATAAGTCAGGTCTCTGCCCGGCCGGAAGTCAAGCGTTCCTATGGTCTCCAGCGCTTCCTTGAGCTCGTCTCTGCTTATTTTAAGGCTGCTCATGATTTGAGGGAAACGCTGGTGGAGCATATCCTCATAATGCTCTTCGATGATCGCATAGGCTGTGGAATCGCGGAGCCCTTTCCTTTCGAGCTGAAGGAGGAAGCTTTCCCTAAGGTTTGCGGCGCCCAGACCCGGCGGATCGTAGCTTTGCAATAGCTTTATGGCCTTTTCCACCCTGGCCTTCGAAACGCCAAGCTTTTTCGCCATCTCGTCCGCGCTTTCCGTAAGGAAGCCCTTTTCGTCCAGGCTGGAGATGAGGTAAGTGTAAATTGGCTCGTCTTCCTTGGGAAGGTCGAGAGCGAACTGTTCTTTTAGGTCGTCGGCGAGAGTAGAGGGCGCGGTGAGGGAGTTCATGACGAAGTCGTAGTTTTTCCGCATGGTCTTCTGATCGGAGTAGGCGATGTCCTCCCCGGCTTCCTCGCGGTAATAATCCTGCCATTCCTCGTTTTCTTCGCTCAGCTTGTCCAGGGCTTTCTCACCCTCGCCGTCGTCTCCGTCGAGTCGGTCGGAAAACTCGCTTTTTCTCAGCTCCGAGGACATCTCCTCGTCGTCCTGACTGTCTGGCGAGAAGGAGTTCGCGAAGGCTTCGTCTTCGCCGTCGTCTTCCTCGGGATAATATTCCTCAAGGGCCGGATTGGTGTCCAGCTCTTTTTTTACGACAGTCTCGAGCTCGGCTCTGGGGGCTTGCAGAAGAGCGAGAGCCTGACGCTGCTGCAGGTTCAGGCGCTGCTCCTGGCGGACGCTTAGATCCAGGGCCAGATCGGGCTTAGGCATATGTGAATTCTCGTCAGGCATGATAATTGCTAGTTCATTACATATTGTATCAAAATCAAGTCCATAACAAAATTTGGAAACGCTCTCCACCTGGAAAAATGCTTACTTCGGCTATTAGTTTTTGTAGAAAATCGCAAAAAGCTGGAAAAATTGACGAATTAATTAGAAAATTAAAGAAAAACGCCCGGAGAAGGAGACGCAACAAATGAGCAAAAGATCTGTGATCGTCGTGGACGATTTTCCCGTGGTGGCACTCGGATTGAAAGGCATTCTCGAGGAGGCCGGGGATTTTGAATTCAAGGGGTACGCCATAAACGTATACGCCATGAGGGCGATATTGAGGCGCGTTTCTCCCGATCTGATCATCGTGGATTCCGTGCTGCCGAGATCCGATCTCAACGGGACCTTAAGGGAGCTGAAGCAAACCGCCCCTTATTCGCACATATTGCTTTTCTGCTCCGCCGACGAGGAATACACGAGCGTTTTGGGACTGCGCTGCGGAGTGAAGGGAATCATCTCGAAAAGGGCTTCCAAGGACGAAATATTAAAGGCCGCCAGGACGGTCTCGTTAGGTGGAACTTTCCTTTCCGGAACGGCCGCCGAAAAGCTGACCACCTACGTAGTTAAAAACGATCTTGGGACGGCGAGCGTGAAAAAGCCGGCTTTCTCAGCGAGGGAATACATGGTCTTAAGAAGACTGACGAGCGGAGACAGTCTGTCAAAGATAGCCAAGGATTTCGACATCAGCCCGAAGACCGTGGCGACCTACAGGGAAAGGCTGATGGTAAAGATAGGAGTAAGATCGCTGGCCGGTCTGATCAGGTACGCTCTGCAGAACGACCTTTTGTCGGACTCCTAGGCCATTATGAATTCGAGCATTTCAGGGAGGTGCGTATCCCAGAAGAGCCAGTTGTGATGGCCGGGGTACTCCGTGTACTCGTGGACGGCTCCTTTATCCGTGAGCCATTTGTCGAAAGCGCGGTTGTGCTCCAATAGAAAATCCTCGGTGCCGCAGAGCATCTTGATCCTGGGGAATTCCTCAGGTGAAAAGTCTTTCGCGATGATCTCCAATCTCGAGGATTCGTCCCAGAGCCGGGCGCTGAATTCCGGCCTTTCCAGGTATCTTCGGGAATCGACCGCGCCGGAAAAACTGCCTATCGCCGAGAAGAGTTCGGGATATTTTAGGCCAAGCCTGAAAGCGCCGTATCCGCCCATGCTGAGGCCGCAGATCGTTCTCTGATCCTTCCCGATCGAAACTGGCAAATGGCTTTCAAAGTAGGGGATCAGCTCCTTTATGAAAAAGCTTTCGTAGTTGCCGCCGTGCCCGTCGGTCGCGTCAGAATAAAAAGAGCGTCCGCCGTCAGGCATGACGATGATAAGATCCTTGCTGTATTTTTCCCAATAACGCTCGACGCTCGTCATGCGCGTCCAATTGGTGTAGTCGTCGGAGAGGCCGTGAAGAAGATAAAGGATCCTAACAGGTTTGTCTTCTCTGAATTTGTCGGGGATAAGGGCGCGAAAGGCGTAGTTTACATCTAAAACAGTGCTGAAAAAATGCCAGTCAACGTTAGCCATCTATGGTGTCCTTAGTGTAGAGGGG
>JAGCDY010000054.1 GCA_017650925.1 bacterium | reverse complement strand
CTGGTCTGGGCCCTTTTCGCGGCATCGTCCATTACGTCCGTAAAACTTACGCTTTTGACACGCTCTTTCATAACCGGAGTCTCATCCATAGTTTTTCCTTGTCTTTTCCTTGCTATGTTAGTGTCTGCCGCCGCGCTGTCCGCGGCGGTTCGTCTGGTTTAGTATTCGTCTAAATTGAGCGCCAGCCTGAAACCGTTGCAATCATCGTCGCAGTCGGGATAGCACTGGTCGTAGTCACGGTAGCCCGCGTTGCACGCGGCGGCGGCGTAATGCCATCCTCCGCCCTTCATTACGCGGGCGTAGCTGTGGTCCGGCCCCACCGGGTTAACTTCCGGTTTGTCGAAATGCCCCGTCCAATCCAGGCACCACTCCCAGACGTTGCCGTGCATATCGTAGAGACCCAACCTGTTCGGCCTGTAACAGCCTACGACGGTATGTTCGGAAAAGCCTCCCTTCCCGTCGTCATTGTTACGGGCGTAGCGCCCCAGCCTGTCCATGTTAGGGCAGTGATCCCAGTTTGTTATTTCCGTCCCGTCATTCAAGGACGTTTCCGTTCCCGCCCGGCAGGCGTATTCCCACTGTGCTTCCGTGGGCAGGTCGAACTGAAGCTTTGACTTTTCGCGAAGGATCCCCAAAAACGAATTGGAATCCACTTTTCTGCCCCGAGGCCAGTTGTTGCCTTCCATCCATCCGCGGATCATGTAGTAGGAAACGCTCTCCACCGGGCGCGTCGGTCCTTTGTATCGTGAGGGATCTTTCCCGCAGATCAGCTCGTACTGCTTCTGCGTAACTTCGAAGACCCCAATGTAAAAAGGCTTGGTGATCAAGACATCATGCGGCTCCGCGTCGGCGCAGCAGCCGATCTGTCCGTCCTTGGTCCCCATGACGAACTTGCCCTCCGGGATATATCTTAGCACCAGCTTCTCGGTCTTGTACTCGTCCGTCCAGCCACCGGCGGGCACATCCTGAAGATAGCTTACCGAGTAATCCCCGAGGTCCAGGATCATGTAATTCTTAGCGAAGGAAAAATCCTGCGTAGCAACCTCTATTCCCTTGCTTAAAACATCGTACAGGTCTTCCGCCAAACTGTCGATCCTTATCTTTTTCAGCGACGATATTAGATTGTCGCTTTTATATTTTTCAAGCAAATCGTAGGTGTCGTTGTCGCAAATGACGGCAGCTTCGACCTTGACGCTGCCGAGATCTTCTTTTTCCAGCGACTCCCTCGAAGTTTGCAGGCTCTTTATGCGGCCTATGAGTTCCGGCCCCCGCTCTCCAGGCTTAATAACATCCAGGAGCAGAGCGTAATCATCGCGGGCCATGGCAAACGGCACGAGATACCCGGCCAAAAGCAGCTTGCTGTACACCGCCATGTCCATATCCGGCTTTGAAGCAACCATTATAAGCTGCTTTTCGATCTCATCAAAACTTGGAAAAAATCCTTTGTCAATTATATCCCCAAACATAATTTATTTAATGTAAATAAAAATGATTTTTATTTCCTGTGTCCCGTTATGGTTAAAAGTTGCCGCTTGGTGTCTCATAAAGCCACAACTGTTTTTTCATTATTCTCCCCAATAGTGCGATTTAATTGATACCGTCAAAAGTCATCAAACGGCACGGCGGCATCATACACTATTTTGGGGAAATTTTATCATAATTCCACTGATTGTCAAGGCAAAAAAAGAAAGCCGCCTGGAGGGCGGCTTTCTTTGGGAGGCCTTTTGGATGACTTCGCTTGTTACGGAATGAGCACCGCGCGGAAACCGTCTTGGGTCAATCGGTTGCTGGGGGTTATAAAGCTCCGGTAAGCAGCGCGGCAGGCATCAGGGTCAGTCGTGCAGTCTCCGCTGCGGATGACGCGGAACAGATTCCAAGCGGAGGCAGGGCCGACGGGATCAACGGTGTAGCTGGAGATATCTTGTGCCCAAATATCCAGGCACATTTCATCCACATTGCCGTGCATGTCGTAAAGACCTATGAAGTTCGGCGTTTTTGTTCCGACTTCGTGCGGAACGACTGTAGAGTCGCCGTCATAGTTGGCCAGATTGTCAAGGTTGGCGTCAGGGTTGGTGCCTAATATGGCGCTGCCGTCGTTCCAGACACCGCTGCCCCAGTAGGTGCCGTCGCCTTTGTCGCGGCAAGCCATTTCCCACTGCGCATCGGTGGGAAGGTCGAAGATGAAGCTGTTGCCGAAACGGGCTCTGAAAACGCCGAAGAAGCTGTTGGTGTCCACCCTGTGGTCGGTGTATTGCGGCCAGGTGGCGCCGACATTTTCGCCCCTCAGGTCGTCGTAACTGACATTTTCGACAGGTTTGGTGTCGCCAATGTACGCCCACATTTGAACAGGGTTGTAACCGGCTATGGTCTCGAACTGCTTCTGTGTGAATTCGAAGACGCCCATGTAGAAAGGTTTCGTTATGGTAACGGTGTGTTCCACCTCGCTTGCGGCGTACTCTTCATGATAGGGATCGCTGGAATTTGAACCCATGACGAAGGTGCCAGCCTCTACGCGCCTGAACCAGATCTGGGTGAGCTTGGAAATGGCGCCCTCGGCGACGCTGGGGGCAGTCGTAGTGAAACCGACGCTGTTGTTTGTCAGGTCAAAGACGATATACGTCGCGTCGCCGGTAACGTCCTGGGCAAAAATGGCAACTTTGGCCGCGTTGGAATCGACCGTGTGTCCAAGCTGCTTGGTGCTGTCCCAGGTAATGCGCTTTTGGCCGGAACCGAAGACGATCCCGTATTGGCCTTCGCCTTCCAAATCGGAAAGATTGAAGGCTGCGCCGTCACCGACTTTGCCGAAGAACTGAACGCTG
This sequence comes from bacterium, assembly GCA_017650925.1. Taxonomy (GTDB): domain Bacteria; phylum Auribacterota; class UBA3054; order UBA3054; family UBA3054; genus UBA3054. The sequence goes on along the minus strand of JAGCDY010000054.1, from coordinate 8,883 downwards.
AAGACGGGACCGTCGCTGGAGGAATTAAGGGTATAGTCGATGTCGACTTTGCCGTTCCACGGCCACCTTTGGCGGCAGGTGACGCCGCTGACAACGTCGGCGGCGGCCTCAAAGGAAACCAAAGCTATAAGAAGCGCGGGAAGGCAGAGCTTCATCTTTCTGCCGACGCACAAAAGAAGCATGAGCGGAATAAGGAAAAGCATAGCCGGCTCGGGCAAAAGTTTGATTTTTGAATCGGCATCAACGGTATCCAGTATCGTTTCGCCGCTCGTAATAGCGTAGCTCAGGGTGTAAGTGTCTCCCCTGGGAAGGACGGTTGGATCGACGGATTCGTAATCCCAAACGTAGCTGCCTTCCGCTTCCGTTCCGCTCGTCATAACGGTGTAAGGATCCTGAGCGGTCGCCAAAATAGTCACCTGCCTGTTCTCACCGTCAGCCCATTTGGTGCTGTAAGAAAGGGCGGCAGCCGGCGAAAGCTCTAGAGTTTTGCCCGGGGCGACGTTGTAGTTGTCCAGGTCGAAATCAGACGACCAGACGGCGCCGGCGGGAACTTCCACAGCGTTTAAACTTACCGCAGCGCAAAAAAGCGCCGCGGCGCTAATGATAAATTTGAAGATTCTCATGACGTTTACCCCCCATGAAAAAAATTAGGGATAGATTTTTTGACACAAATTTCAAAATATTCTATCAAAAACGGCCTTTCAAAATCAAGTTAATAATTTTTTATGGGCTCGACAAAAAAAGCGCGCCTTTCGGCGCGCTTCTTAAATTCGGTTTTAAGGCTAGTTTAGTGAGCCTGAAGCCAGAGCTGCAGTCTCTCTTCGAAGAGGCCAAGGTATGTGGAAAACTCCTGGTTGCGGTTTAGGTCTGAGAAGAAGTCGAAGTATTCTTTCATCTTCGCTTCGTCGTAAATGGGTAGCCTGCTTGGGTCGGCCTCTTGGAGCATGTCGTAGACTTCCTTGCCCTTGGGGGTGAGGTCCGTGGGAACGCCGAATTCGATATCTTTGGGGTAGCCAGGTATGCCGATGTCGCGGTAGTAGAGTTTCGTGCCGATGGCGGGCTCGGCGAGGCCGAGTTCCATCTTTAATGGGTCGTCCTCATAGAATGTCATGTTGAAGATCCAGATGGCGGTGCCTTCGTTGAGGGCGGAGATGCCGCCGGCGCCGTGCTCGCGGTCGTTGAAGATGTGGAAGAGCTCGTGGGTAAGAGTATCGCGGATGGATTCGGGGTTCTTTTCGGCGAGAAGGCCGGAAGAGAGGGAGATGTGGTCGCCGGCCGCCCAGGCGCCGCCGTCGGCTTCGTGCATGTTGACGGGCGTGTTGGCAAAGAGCTCGGCGTAGAAACCGAGTTTGGGGTGGGATAAGATGGCCGCGCAGCCCTGTATGACGGTCTCCTTGTCTTCTTCTGGGATGTTGAGGACGAGCCAGTTGCGGACAAGCTGTTCTTTCTCCTCAGGGGTCAGCTTGCTGACTTTTTGGTTCATTTCTGCAATGGTGGAGGCTTTGGCCCAGAGTTGGGCTTCATCCCTGGTGTAGTCGCATAGTTTTTTTGTGCAGGCGCTCAAAAGCAACGCTCCCGAAAGTATCGTTAAGGCTAATTTTTTCATTTTGTTATTTTGGTTCAAGCTATGGGGTCCTGGCAGACGTCGCGGCACATGCAAAGAGGGCAGTCGGCGCCCAGCCAGATGCGCTGGTAATGGTCGACGACCTCGTCGACGATGTCCCTTTGGTCGGTCCAGATGCCGCTCTCGAAGTTTCTTCGGTGCTCACTCTTCATGCCGAGGCCGGCGCCGGTTATGTTAGCGGAGCCGACGTAGACCATGCGCATGTCTACTATGACGAGCTTAGAGTGCACCCTCGGGCAAAGACGGCGCTCGAGGTCGGTCGCCAGGATCGGGTTGCGGTCGAAGTCCTCGAGGAAGCGGGGGCCGGGCTCCTTGCCGTGGAGCAGCCTGACTTCGACGTTTTTCTCGAGAAGATCGGCCAGCCTGGCGGGAAAGGAAACTACGTCGTTTCCTCTTTCGACGAAAGCGTCCTTAAGGTTGGAGGTCGCGAGCCAGAGGCTCGATCTGGCCATGAAGGCGGCCCGCATTACGACGTCGTAGTGGTCGTGGTCGGAAATGTAGCTTAGCATCAGTCGATGATCTCCACGTTGGCCCTGGGGATGGTGACTATGTCGCCGGAAGCCAGTTCCGCTTTTAGGACTCTGACCTTGGCTTCCGTGGCGATGGCTACGGGCTGCTCTGGCAGTTCCGTGACCTTGGCCAATTCCCCGAAATAGGGCGCTCTGATTATTCTTATCCTAGTGCCGATCTGCAGTTCCTTAGCAACGGCCAAAGAGCTCTGCCTTTCCTTGTTTTCGCAGTATTCCAGAATTGGGATGATGACTTCCGGCCTGACAACGCCGGCTCTTATCTGAGTGGAGCCGTTGAAGGAGGCGGTCTCCTTCTCGTGACGCTTAAGAAGCGCCATGGTGCGGCTATCCATCGTAAGCTTTCCGAAACCTTCCGTAACGATGAGCGTGAAGCCCAAATTTTCCTGGCCGGTTATGGCAACTCCGATGTATTCGCCGAGTATGTCGTGCAATACGCTGTGCTCTATTGAAGCTACCACTATGCCTTTTACCTTGCAGAGCCTCGCCATGTCGATGGCGTCCTTGTCGATGGAGCGGCCGCCCACAATGATCTTGCCTTCGCATTCCTCGGTGAGGTTCTCGAGAGTGATGTCTTCGTTTTCGGAGACGATCATTATTTCGCCGCTGCTTTCCCCGCCCAGGCCGAAAATGCCCTGGATAACGCAGGCCGTGCAGGAAACGTCGACATCCGTCTTGGTGACCCTGGTGACCGTGCCGCTAAGATAAGCGGAGACTTCCAGTACGGTCGCCGGTTCCCTGATGGCGACGAAACCGTTCGCTTCCGAGATCTCCTCGATGAAGCCTTTGACGGGCGAGCGGCATTCGTTTCTGACAAGCCCGAAGAGGTGGGAGGTCTCGCCTAAAAGCTGGTTCTTTTCGACGATATCGCCGACGCGGCAGGAAAGGTGCCTTACCATCCTGTCGTTGTCGAGTTCCAGGATCTCAGCGGCCCGAACAAGCGTCAGCGGACCCTGGTGATTGGCCATGCCGACGGTCTGGTCGTGCGCGACGATGTCGCCTACGGAAACGGTCGCGTGCCCGCCCATGGGCAGTTTGCGCGTTTTCGTGACCGCCGTTCTCGGCGCGATCAGAAGGCCCGGAGTGAAGGCGTTGCCCATTAGCTTTCCTCCTCCAGGTCAAAGGCGCCGATAGCCCGCGCCCAGGAGCGGTTCTTTCTTATCCTCTCCTTGGGATCTTCCGGGAGAACGAGGGGGCGTCCCCTGGTGTCGATGACGAGGCCCACGGCGCTGAAGCGGGCCTTCTTTTCGTACTCCACTCCCGGGCCTTCGCCGGCGTCCACTTCCCTATCAGGCCAGATGGTGAAACTGAAGAGTTTTTCCGCGGTCTCGGTGAAGCGGTAGAGTCTTCCGGGGTAAAGCTTGTAATTTGTCTCCCCTTCCGGCGTGTTGATCGTAAGCTCGGCGCAGACTTCCTTATCCTGCATCTGGCCTTTGAGGGAGAGCGAGGTGGCGATTGGGATCAAGCAATCGCGGTGCAAGACCTCCAGGGCGATGTCGGGCTCGACGCTTGACAATACGCCCAGGTGCGGCAGCATGAAAATGCTGTCAACGTCGAGTTCCGTTATGCCCTCCGGCTCGAAGGCGTCCAGCATGATGAGGGCGGTCTGGCGGCGCCTGGGGGCGTGCGAGAGCGCGCCGCCCGAGCCTATGATGAGATCCATGTCGCCGGAATTGATAACAGCGGCGCCCTTCTGCTCGAAGGCCTCAGCCACGCTTCTTTGCCTTACGATGCCTTTCAGTCCGCCGGCTAAGCGCATGTGGTGGGCGAAAGACAAGCGCAGGGCTTCCCTGACAATGGCCTGCTCTATCAAAAGTTCCCGTGCGGTCTGGGGAATGGTGGTCGGCCTGATCATCTTGTTCAAGGCCATGTCCCAAAGCTCGTTTATGCTGCTCTCAAAAGGCAGCCAGCGCAGAATGTTTTCGAATCCCGCTTCCTTCACCACGTTGCAGATGTTGTAGCTCATGCCGTAGTTCGCGGAGACCGTTCTGGTAAAGCGGCCGTTCACGCTTGAGAAAACGTCTGTCGTGGCGCCGCCGATGTCGGCCGCCAAGACGTTGATCTTCTCCTTTTCGCCCACGGCGGCAATGCACTGGCCGAAAGCGGAAGGCGTCGGCATGATGGGAACGGAGACCCAGGACATGAGTTTCTCGTACCCCGGGGCCTGGGCCATGACGTGCTCAAGGAAGAGACGGTGGATGGCCTGGCCGGCATCGTTTAGGTCCTCCTCTTCCATCGTGGGCCTGACGTTGTTGACCTTGATTAGGTCGACCTTTTTGCCCAGTACATCCGTGACGAGAGGCAGGGCTTCGCTGTTCCCCGCGAAGATGACAGGGACCTTGAAGAGCTCGCCGAACCTGGGCTTGGGATCTGCCATCAGAAGCGTTTCCGCCATTTCCACAAGATGCTTCTTGGTTCCGCCTTCCGTGCCGCCGGAAAAGAGCACCATGTCGGGCCTGATGTGGCGGATGCGTTCTACTCTGTCCTGCTCGGTCCTGCCGTCGTCGTAGGTGAAGGAGTCTATGATGATGGCGCCGGCGCCCAGGGCCGCCCTTTGCGCGCTCTCGGCGGAAAGCGAGGCTACTACGCCGATTACCGCCATTTGCAGGCCGCCGCCGGCTGAACTGGTGCTTAGATAAAGATCCGCGCCCTCGTTAGGATCGCCGCCCAAAATGATCTTGCCATTCTCGACAAGCTTCCTTCCGGTGATCTCCTGGAGTTCCGTCACGGCATTGATGACGCCGATCGTCACGTCGTCGAAGGGCGCCTCGACGGTCGTGGGCGCTTCCCCGCGGCCCGCCAAATGGTAATTGCCTTCCGGCGTGCGGGTGATAAGGATCACCTTGGTGGTGGTGCTGCCGCAGTCGGTCGCGATGATGGCGTTGATCTTCTTCTCTTCCGCCATCAGGCTTCCCTCTCCAGTTCCTCTAAAAGTTCCGCGAGCGCTTCCCTGTCGTTCAGCGTTTCGTACAAAGGCTTCGCCTCATATCCGGCGATGGCGAGAAAAGGCTCCGCACCCATAACGATGTTGGCGTAGATGGTCGCCAGGGGCCAGTTGGCCCTGACAAGGAAAGCCGCCAGGGGCCCTAGGCCCTTTTCTTTGAGATCCCGGGCCAGGCGGTATCTGAATTCGCTATCAGAGCTGCGCATTTATCCTCCCAGGATCATAAGTTCTTTTATCCAGACAGCGATGGCGTCGATACGGTCGATGAGCCAGCTCATTCTGGTGGCGATGGTGTTGCCGAAGACCGCGCCGAAGGCAATCATCATGATGATCCTGCCGGATCTTACCGCGCCCTTGGCGACGGTCGTCTTCAATTTCAGGCAGAAGACGAAGTAGATCATGACGAGGACCATGGTGACAAGGTAGACGAGATTGAAGACGTTCTTCCAGGTTATGGAGACGCCTCCGAAAAGACTGATGTGCGGAACGTTCACCGGACCGAAGGTCAGCAGAGGCTTGACCGCGCCGGCGATCTGCGGGATAGCAAGGTTGACGTTCTGCCCGAAAGCGATGCCGACGGCCACGCCCATCAAGAGGCCCAATACGAGCTTGTTGGTCCAGGCGAATTTCTTAATGTAGACCGTGAACCACAGCGCGGAGGGGATCAGGCCCAAAAGCAGCAAGAGCTGCCAGGCCGAGCCCTGGGCCTCCGCTCCCCTAAGAGCCGCAAACCCGTCCATGACCTTGTAGACGAAGGAAGGCAGGATCTGCTTGTCGATTACCTCGAAGAGCATGTACGCCGCGGAAGACCCTATTATGACGTGCTCCAGTGTTCTGTAAAGCTTGTTGTCGCCAAAGATGAAAGAGAGCATGCCTATCGTGCAGAAGACCGCCACCCACTCGCCGAAGACCGCGACCGACCAGGTCCCGGCCTTGGAGCGCAAAGTAAACTCACCCAGCAGGGCGATGATGAAGAGTATCGTAAAGATAAGGGCTCCGATATTGAGGTAGCGCTTCTCCCCTACGGAAACATTAGGCGTAGGCTTGTGCACCGGCAGCCCCAGTTTCTCCCTCCGGCGCTCCAGAAGCATGCCGATATTCCCCAGGGCGATCAGCAGGATGATCAGGACTCGAGCCAGCGTCAGGGCGTTCACCCTGGTCGAGCTTCCGCCGCTCTCGCTTTCCTCGGCATCCGTATCGTCACCGGCCAGTTCGGGATAATTCTCCTTGAGCAAGGTCAGGTATTCGCTGGCGCCGTTCATGCCGTCCAGGATGCCGACCAGTTGCCTGGTGTCAAAGTAGGGATAAAGACGCGTGCAGATCAGCGACCACCCCGCCGCTCCCACCGGGATCTCGGGATGCCTCGGCGAGAAGATGCCGATAACGTGCTCGGACTCCACATCGCCGCTTATGGTGATGATCATGGAAGCGTTGGCCAAAGATGTGAAGCCCTTCAGTATGGGCAGCTCGTAAGCGCTTGTTCCATAGAGATCCTGCGCCACGCAGCCTAAGAAGTCGCCTTCCAGATTCTGCAGAATAGGCCCAATGTTCGGTCCAGAGATGCCCTTGAATCCCAGATTGGCGTAATCCACGCCGTATGTCAGGGAGTAATTCCCTCTCGCTATCTCCGAATTAATGACCTCCTCGGAAGCCCTGGGCGCCATGGGATTCAGGGCCGGACAGAAGACCACGAAAGGCTGGCCGAGCACAAGTAGATGCCTGACCAACGCCACCATCTGCGGCCTGTTCTCACCTCGGGAACTGGGGTCCCAGCTGCTCAACAATACCACCGGCACGTCCGGTTTTTCCGCGTGCACTTTCTCCACGGTCTTGTAAAGGCACCTTGTGGCGTTGGAGACATAGACCGGCAACGACCACTTCACGAAGAAGGGCACCGCCAGACAGACGATCAGGACGAGGTAGATGATATTCCTGGGGATCCTCTGAAGGTCGAGCCTCATTTCGCTTCCTCCCCTTCAGAAAGATGATCCTCGATGCCCAGCCAGATCCTCCAGGAGACCGCCAGCGAGGCGATGTAAACGCCTATTTGCAGCGCCCTGAAGACCGTGCCGTTCATGTCCTCACGCAAGAACCTCGCCAGCTCCGGCAGCTGCAGGTAGAAGAACCTGGTGTTGCCTAGATACCGCGTCAGATAATTTCCCAAGGGATCGTAGCCGATCATCACGATCAGGGCCACGCTCATCATCACCACGCCTTCCAGCGACCTGATCTTGAAGGCTCTGTAAGCGGCGTAGGTGATATAAAATCCCAGTATAGCCAAGACCGTCACCAGCAAAGGCGTGTAAATGTACGAGCGGTAGAATTCCACCGCGTCGAAGGCCCCCTCCGGCCTTTCCTTCGAAAACCATCCGTAAATAACGCAGATCGCGAAGACCGTCACGAACGAGACGAAGACGATGAGACTGTACTGCCAGCCCTTCTTCCTGTTCATCAGAGTCATGATATGCACTCTGAAAACGTTGGCCAGCGCGATGCCGTAGGCTGTCGCGCCCACCAGAATAAGAATAGGCGCGCAGAACTCATTCACGATCTTCGTGAGCGTCAGTCCGCCCGACCAGGCTCCGCCCTCTATAGGCGTCCCCTCAAAGAGCCACTTCGCCAGGTATAAGAGACCGGGCAAAAAGATCGACAGCCAGATAAGTTTCTTCTTCATATCACTTCTGCAAAGCCTGGGCGATCTTTAAAACTATTGGCCCCAGCGTCGGGATGGAAGCCAAAACAGCCGCTATTACGACACTCACAATTACTATGACCTTCACCATATCTTGCCCGTACAAGCTTCCGGATAGCTTCGGATCTCCGCTGATAGAGGCGCTCACCGCGAAGAACTCCTCGCCGATGATAACGTAATCGCAGGCCGCGATGAAGAAAGGTATCTGGAAGAGCTGGCTGGTCCCGGCGATCTGCATCGCCCCCACCACCTGCCCGGTCTCGGACAGCAAAAGAGACTCCAGCTCGTAATACCCAAAATAGAAGCAGGCCGCCGGCCTTTCCTTCAGCATATATCCCATGCTGGCCGCCGCGAAATACACCTGCCCGCCCGGGAAGAACCGTACGTCCGTAGGATTGAAAGACCGCAGTTCCCCGATAGACTTGCAGGCCTCCTCGTAGGTCGTCTGCAGCAAGGTCAGCGTCCTTTCCATACACACCGGGATCAGCAAGCGATTCCTATACCGCGCCGAAACCGTCGCGATCTTATTTAATATCGGCATGGAAGCGTACAATTCCGGATGCGCCGTATCGGATACGCCCGTGCAGAACAGCGACGGTCTTCCCATCTCCGTAGCGCGCCCCACCGCCTCCTCCATCTCGTTCAGACCGGGGATGGGACGAATATTGAAGCGGTATCCCTTCTTAGCCAAATGCATCCCAAGCGTGATCAAACTCACGCACAAAACGAAGAACACTCTCGGCACCAAATAAGCGAGCCAATCGAACGGCGCGGCCTCGGCAACCGCCTCGGGCTCCTCGCAGAACCCAAAAACGACCCCCGCCAACGCCAAAAACAGCAAAGCGAAAAATATCCCTCTTTTACCTAACACACACTATATCTCCAAAAAGAGATTATATCAAATTCAACCTGTCCCATCAGTCCCCCGCTTTTTTCGGGACAGCGGAAAAGAGGAAGATATAGCGATCTAGCGAGTAAGCTTGAAGCCGGTGCCCACGAACTGTCGCTATTTTTTCTTTGTTTACCCACATATGTTAGCAAAAACAAGCTTATATTTTGCTAAAATAGACTCGTAATTGAAAAGGAGGCTCCTATG
>JAGCDY010000009.1 GCA_017650925.1 bacterium | reverse complement strand
CTGCAGGGCTTTTTCCTTGTCCACGTCGGCCGGCACCTGGATCTTGGCCCTGACTTTGCCGTTTATTTGCACCACCAGCTCGATGGTGGCGTCCACGGTCTTGGCGGGGTCGTAGGCCGGCCAGGCCTGCTTGCAGCAGAGGCCCTTGCCGCCTATTTTTTCCCAAAGTTCCTCGGCGATGTGGGGGGCGAAGGGCGAGAGGCACAGCACGAGGCTTTCCGCGTCTTCCTGGGAAAGCCCGCCCTGGGAGTCGTTCACGAAGATCATCATGGCGCTGATGGCCGTGTTGAAGCGGAAGGCCTGGATGTCCTCGCCGACCTTCTTGATCATCTTGTGTCTTCTGACCTCGGTCTCGGGATCCTGGGGGACCCTGTCGCTAAGAACGAGCCTCCAGGCTCTCTGCAGGAAGCGGGAGACGCCCTCGATGCCCTTGGTGTTCCAGGGCTTCATCTGGTCCAGGGGGCCCATGAACATTTCATACAGCCTCAGGGAGTCGGCGCCCACTTTCGCGATGACGTCGTCGGGGTTGATGACGTTGCCGCGGGACTTGCTCATCTTCTCGCCGTCCTCGCCCAGGATCATGCCCTGGTTCAGAAGCTTCATGAAAGGTTCCTTGGTCGTTACCACGCCCAGGTCGTAGAGGACCTTGTGCCAGAAGCGGGCGTAAAGCAGGTGCAGCACCGCGTGCTCGGTCCCGCCGACGTAGAGCGAAACGGGCAGCCAGTATTTTTCCTTTTCAGGATCAATCAATTTCTCGCTGTTCTTGGGATCGCAGTAGCGTAGGTAGTACCAGCTCGAGCCGGCCCACTGCGGCATGGTGTTCGTTTCGCGGCGCGCCGTCTTCCCGCACTTCGGGCAGGGTGTGTAGAGCCAGTCTTCTATGCCGGCCAGGGGCGATTCGCCCGTGCCGGACGGTTCGTATTTCTTGACGTCGGGCAGGCGCAGCGGCAGGTCTTTTTCATCCAGCGGAACTATACCGCAGTCCGGGCAGTGCACGATGGGTATGGGCTCGCCCCAGTAGCGCTGGCGGGAGAAGACCCAGTCGCGCAGGCGGTAATTGATGGCTTTCTCGCCTTTGCCCTGCGCGGTCAGCCATTCCGTCATCTTCGCTTTGGATTCCTTAACGTGCAGTCCGTTCAGGAATTCACTATTGACGAGTTCGCCGTCGCCTTCCCAGGTCGCTTCTTCGATGGAGCCGCCCGCGATGACCTGGATGATGGGCAGACCGAACTTCTTCGCGAAGTCGTAGTCGCGCTGATCGTGCGCCGGCACGGCCATGATGGCGCCCGTGCCGTAGGTGATGAGAACGTAGTCGGAGATCCAGATGGGGACCTTCTTGCCGTTGACGGGATTGATGGCGTAGGCGCCGGTGAAGACGCCGGTCTTGTCCTTGGCCAGGTCGGTCCTGTCGAGGTCGGACTTCAGGGCCGCTTCCTCGCGGTAGGCCTTGACGGCGGTCTTCTGCTCGGGAGTGGTGATCTTCTCGACCAGAGGATGCTCGGGAGCGAGGACCATGTACGTGCAGCCGAAGAGAGTGTCGGGGCGCGTGGTGTAGACTCTGATCTTTTCGCCGGATTCAGTTGTGAAATCGACGTAGGCGCCCTCGGACTTGCCGATCCAGTTTCTCTGCATCATCTTGACCGGTTCCGGCCAGTCGACCAGATCGAGGTCTTCCAAAAGTCTTTCCGCATAGGCCGTGATCTTAAGGTTCCACTGCTTCATCGGCATCTTGACGACCGGGAAGCCGCCCACTTCGGACTTGCCGTTCACGACTTCCTCGTTGGCCAGCACGGCCTTCAGTTCGGGGCACCAATTGACGGCTTTCTCGGCCTCGTAGGCCAGGCCCATTTTGTAAAGCTGCAAAAAGATCCACTGCGTCCACTTGTAGTAATTGGGGTCGGTGGTGTCTATCTCCCTGTCCCAGTCATAGGAGAAGCCCAGAGCTTTGATCTGCTCCCTGAAGCGGTGGATGTTCTTGTCCGTGCACTGCCTCGGGTGCGTTCCCGTTTTGATGGCGTAGTTCTCCGCAGGCAGTCCGAAGGCGTCCCAGCCCATGGGGTGCAGAACGTTGAAGCCCTGCATGCGTTTGAAGCGGCTGTATATGTCGGTCGCGGTGTAGCCCTCGGGGTGTCCGACGTGCAGTCCGGCGCCGGAAGGATACGGGAACATGTCCAAAACGTAAACGGGCTCTCTCGTCTTGTCACAGTCAACGGCCGCGTAGGGTTTTTCCTCTTCCCACACTTTCTGCCACTTCGGCTCTATGCTTGCCGGATCGTAATTCGGGATCTCTTTCATTTCGCTCTCTCTTATTTGAAGCGCGCCAGCCATTCGGCGCGCAGTTCCTTGTATGTGTCAAAATCCTGGGCTTCCATGATCTTTTTGCCCGCGGTTTGGCAATCGCTTAGTTTAGTTTTCAAAAGCGCTCTCTTCAAAACGGACTGGGCTTCCGCCGGCATGGAGAGCGAATCGACTCCCAAGCCGAGGTAAAGCAGCCCGCTTTCCGGTTTGCCCGCCGCCGCGCCGCAGCAGCAGACCTCGATCTTCCTTTCCCCATTGTGCGCCGCCGCGACCGTCATGGCGATGAGACGGAGCACCGCCGGGTGCAGGGCGTCGTAAAGCTTCGCGACTTTGGCGTTGCCGCGGTCGGCCGCCATGGTGTACTGCACAAGGTCGTTCGTCCCGATCGAGAAGAAATCGACCTGGCGGGCGAAATGGTCGGCCATCACGGCGGCCGCCGGGATCTCGACCATCATGCCGCAGGGAATGTATTCCTTAACGGTCTCGCCTCTTGCCTCAAGCTCTTTCTTGGCTTCCAAGAAGAGCGACTTGGCGTGCCTAAATTCCTCGACGGTCGCGACCATCGGGAACATGACCCTGACGTCGCCCAGGTTCGCCGCTCTTATGATGGCCCTGAGCTGCGTGCGGAACAGGTCAGGCCTGTCAAGGGATATCCTTATCGCGCGCCAGCCGAGGAAAGGATTGCTTTCCCTGATCTTGCCGAAGGAAAGCGCGAACTTGTCGCCGCCCAAATCCAGCGTCCTTATGACGACCGGGCGTCCTTCCGCCGCCAGAACGGCCTTGGCGTAAGCTTCGTACTGCTCCTCTTCGCTCGGCAGTTCCCTTTTGCCCATGAAGAGGAATTCCGTCCTGTAGAGGCCTATCCCTTCCGCGCCGTAGTCGATATGTCTTTTCGTCTCTTCGGGGATGGCGATGTTGCCCAATAACGTCACGGGCTTGTCATCCATGGTCTTCGCCTTGACGCCACGCAGCGCTTTCAGTTCGGAGCGTTCTTTTCTCTGTTCCGCCAATATCTCGCTGTAGACTAAGAGCGTTTCCGGAGCGGGGTCTATGATTATCTCGCCCTTCGTGCCGTCCACGATCAGCTGATCTCCGTCCTCTATGTGCGTAAGAAGATTCGCTACGCCCAAAACGGCCGGCAGGCCCATCGCCTGGACCATCAACGCGGTGTGCGAAGTCGCGCCGCCGTATTCCGTCACCAGAGCCGACACTTCCTGCCTTTCAAGATCCGCTGTCTCGGAAGGAGCGAGTTCCCTGGCGACCACGATGCCGCCCTTGACCGTCACTTCCGCCGGGCCGCCGCCCAGATTGTTCAGGATCCTCGCGGTTATGTCTCTCACGTCCGCGGCCTGCCTTTCGGCCGCCGGCGTTCCCATCTTCTCGAAGACCGCCAGGCAGCGGTTCATGACGTTGTTGAGGGCGCCTTCCGCGGAATAGCCTTTGGCGATCGCTTTCTTTATCGGCCCCAAAACTTCCGGGTCGTCAAGGAAAAGCGCGTGCGCCTCGAAGATCGCGGCCTCTTTCACCTTGCCTTCCTGGTTCAGTCTCTGCCTGAGATCCTCCAGCTGGACTTTCGAATTCTTCAGCGCTTCCAGAAAGCGCGCTTCCTCCTCCGCGGGCGTCCGCAAAGACATGGCGCTTTCCTGCTTCTGGGCGTGCACGTGCACGATGGCGCGGCCGATGGCCACGCCCTGGGAAACTCCCAGTCCTTTCATGCGGATCTCTTTGCCTTCAGACATATCCTTTTTCACTCTTGAAATAATTAGAGATTTTACCAAAACAGGTCTTTGAAAGCAAGGGCTTTCTGAGTCAATACGAAGCCGCAAAAAAATTTGGTTTTGCTATACTTTTTTCCATGAGTTACCCCATAGAGATCTCCGAAAAACTGAAGCCCCTTATCGAGGCTATGCACAAGGGCCTTTATTACAACTCTTCCGACGAGGAGCTTATGAAAGTCCAAACCCTTTGTTTGGAAAGGCTCTACGCCTTCAACGCCACCAAGCCGAACGAGCCGAAACTTCGGGAGCAGCGTCTTAGGGAGCTGCTGGCGGAAATGGGCGAAAACTGCTACGTCGAGCCTCCCTTGCACGCCAACTGGGGCTGCCACACCCATTTCGGCAACAACGTCTACGCCAACTTCAACCTGACGCTGACGGACGACACCCACATCTACATCGACGACAACGTCATGATCGCCCCCAACGTCGTCCTGGCTACGGCCGCCCATCCCCTCGACCCCGAGGGAAGAAAGCTTTTCCTCCAGAAAAACGCTCCCATCCACATTTGCAAAAACGTCTGGATCGGGGCGGGCGTGATCGTTCTCCCCGGCGTCACGATCGGTGAAAACACCACGATCGGCGCCGGCTCCCTCGTTACGAAAGACATTCCTCCTAACGTTCTGGCCTACGGCTCCCCTTGCAGGGTGATTAGGCCCCTAACGGAAGCGGACAAAGCCTGGCGGGAAAACGTCTATGGAATTTGAAGTTCTAGACCTCGGCCTGACAGGATACGCCGACGCGCACGCCAAGCAGCTTGAGCTCCTCAAAAAAAGGATCGCGGGCGAAATACCCGACACCTTGATTTTAACGGAACACCACAAGGTCTTCACCTTAGGCAAGACCGGGCACATAAGCAATATTCTCGTTCCCAAAGAAAAGCTGGAACAAGAAAATATCGAAGTCGTCAATGTTGAAAGAGGCGGCGACATCACCTACCACGGCCCCGGCCAGCTCGTGGCCTACCCCATCTTCTTCCTGCCCAAAGGAAGAAGAGACCTCAAATCTTTCCTGCGCCTTCTTGAGCAAAGCATTATCGAGACCGCCAAAACTTACCAGGCCAAGACCTGCGTCATAGACGGCCTGACAGGCGTCTGGGAGAGCAAAACTGGCGAAGAGCACCTCGACGTCTGGCGCGGCGAACGAAAACTCACTTCCATGGGATTGGCCTTCAAAAACTGGGTGAGTTTCCACGGCCTGGCCCTCAACGTGGAAGCCGACCTCACGCCTTTTTCCTACATGAACCTCTGCGGCCTCGTCGGCAAAAGGCCAGTGAACTTAAGGGATCTGACGAACGATACCTTCACTTTCAACGACGTGAAAAACACGCTTGTCGAAGAGATCAGAAAGCAAGTTAAAGATTGGTGACACCATGACGGATAAAGAAAAACGCCCCATAAACAACGCTGAAGAAAAAGCCAAGGCCTTCCTTAGATTGAGCGCCGTGATAGCGGCCTTAAGAGCCCCGGACGGCTGTCCCTGGGACAGAGAGCAGACTTCCTACTCCCTCGCCCCCAACTTCCTCGAGGAGGCTCACGAGCTAATTGACGCCATAGAATCCGGCGAAACGAAAGACATTATCGAGGAAGCAGGCGACGTCATCCTTCACGCCCTCATGCAGGCCCAGCTCTTCGAGGAGCAGGGCAAATTCGACTCCGCCGACGTTTTGAACGCCGAGAGCGACAAGCTCGTCCGCCGCCACCCCCACGTTTTCGGCACCCTCCATGTCAAGGATTCCGAAGAGGTCATGAAAAACTGGGAAGCCATCAAAAAAGAAGAAAAAGCCGCCGAAAGGAAATCCGTCCTGGACGGCCTTTCCAATACGCTTCCCGCCCTGGCCGCCGCCGCGGAGATCCAGCGCAAAGCCGCCAAACAGAACTTTGACTGGACCGAGATAGAACCGGTCTTCGCCAAATGCGAGGAAGAGTTCAGGGAACTGAAAGAAGCCAGAGCCGAAAACAACCAAAGCCACGTGGAGGAAGAATTCGGCGACCTTCTTTTCGCCCTGGTCAACCTCTCCCGCTTCATGGACGTCTCCGCCGAGCAAGCCCTCCGACGCGCCAACCGCAAATTCATCGCCCGCTTCAAAAAGATGGAGGAGCTCCTAGCTAAAGACGGCCTCGCCATGCGCGACCAGGACCTCCCCACCCTCGACTCCTACTGGGAAAAAGTGAAATCCCTGGAAAAAGGATGATCACTCCTTGCTTGCGTCCGAGTCTTCGTTTTTGCCGTCAGCTTCCGTTTCAGCTTCTTCAGCTTTGTATTTTTCCGCTCGTTTTTCCCACTTTTTCATCAAGTAGGCCCGTCTCCCGTTCCAGTCTTCTCCGCCCATTTGGATCCATTGATCGTCCACCGAATCGAAAAGATCTTCCGCACCCTCATCCGAAACGGTTTCGTCGTTTGATGTAATACCCGATTCATCCTTCAATTCTTTTTCGCGCAATTTTTCTTTTTGGAATATGATCCTTGCAGTTTCGCAGCTAAAAGGTGATTCGTTCCAAATGCTGATGTCCCGTTCTCTTTCCCATTCTCTTTCCCTTTCCTCTCTCTCTTTTTCTTCTCTTTCAAGCCTTTCTTTGTAAAACTTGGGATATGTTTTCAGCTGCCAAGTTATCCTTTTGACCTCGTTGGTGTCGCTTCTCGCGACCGCGGCGTTTAAAATTTTGTGCATAACATTCGTATAAAAACTCTCGCTTACATCAACTTCCCTGAGTTCCTCCTCCGGATCGCCAAGCGCAAAATACTTGGAAAGAGTTTCGTAATTCGGGGCTCCTCCCAGATCAGCCAGATCTTCGTTGGAAAAATCCAGCAGAAAGTTGATGAAAGCGTCAAGGTTAAAAGCCCTGTTTTTTTTGATCGTACCGCAGACGGATATCAGGTTCGTAAGATCGTTGCGGCCCTTGAAATGTTTGAGGTCATCTCGGAGGTAGTACCATAACTCTTCGTCTTTGTCGGCTTTGGCAAACGCCTCAAAATCCTTTACAAAAGTGTCTCTGAATTTTTGCTCGTAGATCTCTGTCGTTTCCTTGTCGTGGCGCTTTTCAGCTAACCAAAGCAACCATCTGTAGATTTCAAGAAAACCGCCCGTCTCCTCGTTCGGCTCAACGTTTCTGATTATCTGTGTGGAAACATCTTCAATATCATAAATATCAAAGTTGTTTATGTCTTCGCAGACATGGAGCAGCTCAGTAATGTCGCCTAGGGTTTTGGACAGTTTGTTTGTGCGGTCGTCCACGTAGATGGCGTACAAATATTTCAGCGTGCCTTTGTTGCATCCGCACTTTTTATAAATTTGCTTATATTTTTTCTCCACGTCACCCGGTTCTCCCCAATATCTCCAGCTATTGCGGACACGATCCCTTACAGCATTGATGTAAAAAGCCGCTATGGCATTCTCGTTCTTGTGATCTAAATATCCCGATCTGACGTTCTGGAGTCTTTCCAAAAAATCGGGCGGGAATCTTCGGTTGTCAATGGAGGAATTGAAAAGATTTGTCTCTGCTGACATACTGCTTTGGGCGCTTTTGAACAATCGCAGCCATCTGTCGCCGGGAATGCGTTTCTCCTCGTAAAAATGATCCAGCAAAAAACCCAAAGCAGGCAATAGCATGCCTGTCCTGCCAAGATACCAAACGCTCTGCTCAAAGGCTAAGATATTTCTGTTAGTGTTCCAGGTATCCGGGAGTTTGAGTACCAAATCGTTGTAACTTGGTCTTCCCTTCATCAAGGCCAATTCTACGGCCCACCTGCTCTCTTCCGGATTTCGATCTCTTTTGCAGTCATAGAATCTCCTTTGGACTTCGGAAGGGTAGTCTATTCCGTATTGGCAATAATCGTATGTTATTTTTATATCATCGGGAAAATCTTGCTTAGGTATTGACCCGCTGTTTGCAACGGCGGCGTTTCCCGTTTCCTCTTGCTTTTGCGTTTCGCCTTCCTCCGCTTGCGCTATGGCCTTGTAATCCTCATCGATCGTAAGCTCTTTCAACCTCTTCAGAACATAATAATCTTTCTGCGGCAAGGCAAGAAGTTTAGCTCTGACTTCTTTTCTCTGTTCCCTGTATTCCTTTGTCCAAAGGCGTTCCCAAAGATACTGATTCTTTTCCGCCAAAGCGCTCGGATCTTCTTTCAACCAGAAATCGAATATTTTCTTGACAAGCACCTTTTCGTCATAAGGAATATCATGGCATTTGCAGTGCGCTACATATCCCTTCAGATCGTCCGGATGGCGCAGCAGTTTTTCCTCCGGATAATGCTTTCGCAAAAATTCTTCGGCTTCTTTCTTTTTACCCTCGTTTATCAGGATTTCGCAATAGCTTTTTATAGCCCAAAAAAGATCCGGGTATTGTTCTATAAAAGCAAGCATTTTCTCCTTGAAAAGGGGCAAAAATCCGTAGATTTTCGCTTCATCACGGTATTTTTCCCAAAATTGCCGCCATTGCCACGGATGGTTTTCTCCATTTCCGGTCTCGTCGGAACGTTTTCTTTCCAGTTCCTGCCAGGTCCCGAGCTTTCTCCTAGCGTACTCCTCAAGCGCCTCGGTTCCTCCGAACATCTTCATAACTCTGAGAGAGCATGTCAGACGCCCAGGCGACGTCTCGGCTACATAATCGTCCTTTTTATCGTGTTCCGCCTTTAATTCCGTTTCGGATAGGCATTTGAAAAAATCAGCTTCTTTGAAAGGCGCCTCCTCCTTTAGATATTTCAGAAAATTATCCTTCAGAGGCCTGAATTTCGAGGTCGATCCCATAATACTTTCTAAAAATTGTCTTGCTTTGTTCGGAAGGCCCTCGTTGATTTGCGGATCTGGGTCGCAAAAGCGCATACAATTGAAATATCTGTCGAAAATCAGCCAGGCCTCCACCGCTGTTTGCGGATCTTTTGCGCGCATCGCTTTTTCCCAATGCGGGAGAAGGCCTTGATCCAAAACTCTAAAACACGAGGCGTTGTGACAGCTTCCAAATATCGCGAGAGGGTCCGGAATGTCTTTGTCGCCAGCTAGCGCTTTCATTATTTTGCCGGGCGATTCCTGATCGGGATAATAAAAGCTTGCGGCTTTCACATAAAGCGTCTGACGCTCCGAGGGATCCTTTTCCTTTGCGATCTCGCTTAAAAGGAAATCGGCTGCCTTCTGCGGCCCTTCCAGGAAATAAACGAATTCCGCTTCGATACATTTTTCCCTGGCCTTCCTTTCCTCTTTAGGGATTGCTTTGTCAAAATCACTAAGTATCTCTCGCACTCTCAAAACTTCGTTGGTTCTTTTATGGGTGTTGTGGTTGAATTTGGAAAGTTTCAAAGACCAGAAGGCCGGATCATTGTAGTGATCCTCTTCCAGTTTTTCCTTTATGCGCCTGGGAACGGGTATCTCTTCCTCCAGCATTGCGCGGTAATAATCGATCACTTCATTGAAAGGAAGCTGAAAAAGAAGTTCCGGTGCCCAGAAAGCCAAAACGTAGGCGTCTTTCAGATAATTTGATCTTTCGACTAAGCAAAGATAATCTTTGGCAAGGACTAGATTGGTAACGGCGGTCATGCGAGGGTGCACGATGGGAAAATCGTCTTCAAAACTCTCAGAGCCCCGCCAGAAATTTGTGCCGTTCTCTTCTGTAAAACCGCTTTCTCCGTTGAAGAAAAGGTCATCGAATTTTATCCTGACCTGTTTAAGCCGCTTCTCATATTCAGCGCGCGCGGCCTCTTCTTTTTCGATTTGGCTCTCCGCGAAGGCGAAACCCGCGGCGAAAACAAGCGCGAAAAGCAGGGCGACGGTTTCTAAATACGCTTTCATTTATCACTCCTCGCTTTCGGCTGAATCTTCGCTTCCATCTTCTTCCTTTTGCTCGTTTTCAGAATCTGTTTTCCAAATATGTTTTTCATAGTACTTTAATTTTCCATCCCAATCCGCTTCATATCCCTCGTAATCATAGATCCTAATACGTCTGGGGATGTACTCAAAAGGATCCTGATCGGCGTCCCGTTTTTGTCCGCTTGCAACTGCTTGTTTTTCTTTTTCCATCTCTTCCTGTCTAAACATTATTTTCTGTTGGTCCCCCAAGCCATCGCTGAAAATGAAGGGTTGGTGTCTATCTGCCCAAGGGGGATCGTCTTTGTGAAGTTTTTCAAGTTTTTTATAATACGCCTCACTCTTCTTATCTCTTTCCTCAAGCAACTCCGTTTCTACTTCCTCGAGCTCTTTTAGCACTGCCAATTCTTCGTTGTCGTTTCGGGCCTTCGCTTTGCTAATCGCTTTATCCATGTCTTCGGAATACCACAGAGGCCATCCGCTGCTTTTTTTTAATTCGTCGCGAAT